>MWAR01000473.1 GCA_002068715.1 bacterium ADurb.Bin374 | reverse complement strand
GGAGGCGAGGCGTTCGAGCCATTCTTCGGTTTCCGGACGCGGGATGAGCACCCCGGGACCGACAAGGACACGGTGTCCCGCGAACTCCCAGCTTCCGAGAATATACTGGATCGGCTCGTTGCGGCAACGTCTCTCCGTCCATTCGCGGGCCCGGGCGATCTGCGCGTCACTTGCCGGCTCTGGGTAGATGAGCGGCAGACGGCCACGTTCCACGTTCATGACCGCGGCGAGAAGCAGGGCAGCGCCGGGGCGCGGTTCCGACACGCCCGCCGCCTCGAGCCTGGCGACGATCTCGCGGAGGAGGTCCCTGACCGTCAGCATCGATGAATCAAAGCGAGGCGGCGCCTTCCGCTTCGAGTTTCCGCAGGTTGTCGGCCTCGATCAGAGCGTCGATAACCTCGTCGATGTCGCCCTCGACGATCTCGGTGAGCCGGTGCAGGGTAAGCCCGATGCGATGGTCGGTCAGCCTCTGCTGCGGAAAATTGTAGGTGCGGATGCGCTCGGACCGGTCGCCCGTTCCGACCTGCGAGCGGCGGTCTTCGGCTCGGGCCTTGTCCTGTTCGGCACGGGCGTTGTCGAGCAGCTTCGTCCGAAGAATGCGCAGGGCCTTGGCCTTGTTCTTGTGCTGGCTCTTCTCATCCTGGCAGCTGATGACAATACCGGTCGGTATATGAGTGACGCGAACGGCCGAATCGGTCGTATTCACGCTCTGCCCGCCCGGCCCGGAGGAACGGAACACGTCTATCCGCAGCTCTCGCTCGTCGATTTTCACGTCGACGTCCTCGGCTTCCGGAAGTACGGCGACCGTGACCGTCGAGGTATGGATGCGGCCCGACGCCTCGGTCGCAGGCACACGCTGCACGCGATGGACGCCGCTTTCGAACTTCAGCCGCCCATACGCTCCAGCGCCCTGCACGGAAAAAATGACCTCTTTCACGCCACCGATGCCGGTTTCGCTGATGCTCAGCACCTCGGTCTTCCAGCCCCGGCGGTCCGCATACCGAGAGTACATGCGGTGCAGCTGGCCCGCGAACAGAGCCGCCTCATCACCGCCTGCTCCCGCGCGGATTTCGCAGATGAGGTTCTTCTCGTCGTCGGCGTCTTTCGGAATGAGCAGCATGCGAAGCTGCTTTTCCATGCGCTCGATCTGCGGACGAAGCTCGGCTGCCTCTTCCCCGGCCAGCACGCGAAGTTCGGGATCGCTTTCGGATGCAGCCATCTGCTCGGCGCCGATGAAACGCCTGTGAAGATCATGGTAGGCGGCGACGGCGACGGTAATCGGCTCGATCTCGGCCCGTTTTTTCGCGATCTTCTGGAACTCGGCGGGGTTAGCGAGAACGGCGGGGTCGGAAAGCTTGTGCGTGAGCTGGTCGAACAGCTCACATAGCGCCTGGAGTCTGTCGAGAATGCTCACATGCGTTCGATGAGACCGCTGACCAGCGACAGGAAATACGGCTGTGCCGCTGCTGCCGCGGCAATCACGTCCTCATGGTTCACGTTCTCGTGACCTTCGCCGGTCGCCATGTCGGTCACGCAGCTGATGCCGCAGATGCGTTTGTAGCCGCCGTGGACGGCGACGAGCACCTCGGGCACCGTCGACATGCCGACGGCATCCGCACCGATGATCCTGAACGCCCGAAGTTCGGCGGCCGTCTCGTAGTTCGGCCCGGAAACCGCAACATAAACGCCCTTCTGCATCGGCGCTCCGATCTCGCGGCCGATCTTCATCGCCAGGCTCACCAGTTCCGGCGTGTATACGCCCTGCATCGGCGGGAATCGCGGACCGACGCTGTCGTCGTTCTTCCCGCGAAGGGGGTTGTCGCCCATGTGGTTGATATGGTCGGTCATGACCATCAGGTCTCCGACCGAGAACGTCCGGTTCAGGCCGCCGGAGGCATTCGTGATGATCAGGTCGGTGCACCCCAGGCCTCGAAGAACGCGGATCGGGAAGGTGACCTCGGCCATGCTGTAGCCTTCGTAGTAATGGAACCGGCCCTGCATGACGGCGACCTGTTTTCCGCCGACGCGGCCGCAGACGAGACGGCCCGAATGGCCTTTGACGGTCGACACGGGGAAATGCGGGATGTCGCAATACTCGACCACGACCGGATCTTCAACCTGGTCGGCGAATTTTCCCAGCCCCGAGCCAAGCACGACGGCCACGGTCGGCGGCGTCGCGATTCTCCCTCGAAGCATCGCAAGAGCCTGTTCCAGTTTGGTCTTCATACCTTCCCCCGCGTCGAAAAGTTCGTTCAAATCGAGACCTGAAGCCTAACACGGCCCTTCCGGAGTGTCAAACGCTCCCGGAGTCCGGGTGAGCGCAGGAATTTCCTGTCGTGCTCACGAGAACGGACGTGAATCACGGAGAACACAATGAACACGGAGGTTTCACAGAGATTTTTTCTCCGTGATACCTCCGCGGACGTTGTGTCTCCCGTGATTCAGGGGCTGTGAAAACAGATGCGCATGCCCTGGTCTCGGCGCTTCAGAACCTGCTTTCGACGCCGAATGTGGGACCAGCGTAGCTGACTTTGACCGTCTCGTCGGTCGTCCTTCCGCGCAGGAGAAAATACCGGTAGCCGAGGGAGCCATACCATTCGGTATCGGAGGGCATTTTCGCGTAATCCCTGCCGATCAGGAACGCCACGTCGAGATCGGTCAAATCACCCGCCGTGTCGCCCTGCTCCACGGTGAAATATTTCAGGGATGCGTTGAACCCGGCGTTCGCATTGATCTTTCCCTGACCTTCGAAGCCGAGATACGGAATCGGAAAGTCCTGGGTCAGCTCGCCGGATCTGAAACCGCCTGAAATACGCTGTTCGACGTGCATGAACGCATGGCTCATCTTTCCGCCGAAGAGGAACCGCCATGCCACGTCCCCGGTTTCCCTGATCAGCCGGGCGAATCCGACGTCGAAGAACCGCGCCTCGATATTCAGCAGGGCCCCGAATCCGTAATTGAGGTTGTCGAAAGTCATATTTTTCTTCAGGAAGCCGCTGTGATCGAAATGCATGTAGTCGAGCCGAAGCTGGTTCTTACTGGAGATGTTCCAGGCCGCCTTCATCGCGAACCGGTTCTGGTCATCGATGTTCGTTTCGTCCGACAGGTTCAGGTTCATGCCTCTTGATTCGATTCTGCCGGCCAGATCGCTCTGCCATCCGCGCAGCTGAAGCGTTATCCGGGGCCGGCCGGCCTCGACCGCTTTTTCCGCAGCCGGCTCCGTGACTGGCTCCGCGGCCGTGACGTCCGTGACAACTTCAGGCGCGGAAGCGACGGCCGGCACGGATTCCGCCGGTGCCGGAACTTCGGCCGGGGGGACTTCCGCCGCAGGCAGGGTCGTCACATCGACCGTCTCCCCCGTCACCCCCTCGAACTCCGCGAGATACTCCGCCAGCATGCCATGAACGCTGTCGGGGGCATCCGCTTTCATCTGGTTGGCGAACTCCTCGATGCCGCTCGTGGGATATTTCGCCTTGAGAATTCTGCAAAGCTCTTTCGCACGCTCATGATTGCCCATCATCAGCCAGGCCTGAGCGGCTCCATAGCAGGCACCGGGAATATTTGCGTCGGCGCCTTCTCTCATGACCTGCTGATAGACGTCGGCGGCCGCAGCCCATTCCTCTTTTTCCATCAGGAATTCAGCAAGCGTCGACAACACAAAGCCTTTCTGCGTCTTGTCCGACGTCTGGCCCGCGGCGTCCATGAACTTCGCGGTCACTTCCTCGACGCTGCCTGTCGCGCGGCTTCTGATCGCATCCTCGAATGCCCGGCCGGCACCCTGTGCGAAGCATGAGGAGATCCCGGACACAATCACCGCAACGGCCATAATGCGAATCATCACTTTTTTCAGCATGCGTCATCCTCACATCCTTCAGTATTTGCACCAGGCTCCACATGTTTCACCGTCCTCACGGCCGGAAGACGACACACGTCGGAACATTTCATATACCTACACATACATATTTTGCGCTATTCTTCATCGTGCGGCGGCATAGACGGCATCCGCCAGCGGCACGTATGCGCTTTTGGGAAAGGCATTCCGGAGGTGCACCAGTATGCGGTTCGCCTCTTCGAGATTGCCGACCTCGATCAGAATGCGAATCAGATAATAGAGGGCTCCCTCCTTCACGGCGACGTTGTTCGTTCCCTCGAAGGCCGCCCTGAAGCCGAAATACGCCTCGGTCGTCTGGCCCATCGCATACTGGGTGTACGCGTTCAGAAACCGATATCTGTCTACGGGAATGCTTCTCGGATCGGGGCGAACACGCTGCAGAAAGGTGAACGCCGCCTGCGGGTTCCGTTCCTGGATGTAGCACTCGGCCAGCAGGAACGCGGCTTTCTGAAACTCATCCTCGCTCAGCCCCCCATAGAGCGCGTCATTGAGAGCAAGACGTGCCGAGAGGTATTCGCCCTCCTCGAAAAACTTCGCCCCCTGGACAAACTGATCGCGAGCGTGTTTCGGCCTTGCATTCGTCACGAGAGTCTTTGTTATATAGTCTCTGGCATATTTCGTCATGACTTCTTCCGAGAGGCCGTTGAAGCACGAGCCGAGTTCAGCATCCACATCCCCGCTTCCAAGCAGTCTGTTGATGAACCGGTGCAGAGCCTCGTTCCCGAAGGTTTTGAGGAGGAACTGCACCTTCAGGTAGTTTTCGACGTATCGCTCCAGCGAAATCGGGTTGCCGTCGTCGCTTTCGTCTTCGTTGCTGAACTGGGCCAGGCTGAACCCGCGACGCATCAGGGCCTTGATCCTGGCCAGTCCCTGATCGGCGGCATGCACGGCCGTTCCCTCCTTGATCCACATAGGCATGCTCTCGTAGGTGGCAAGGCCCGTGACATCGGCCATGACAGCGTGGGTCAGTTCGTGCGTCATTTCCTCGATCAGCGTTGCCTGGCCGGTGATGAGAAACTCGAGATCGAGATAGATATAGTGCAGGATACGGCGGCCGGCAGACTGGACGGAGCGCCTTTTTCCCCGCAGTCTCAGTCCGTTGTGCGTCAGTTCATCGGAAAAAACGACGATCACCTCGAGGCGGTCCGGAACGGGAATGCCCAGCGAGCGCTTGATCTTCTGCAGCGCTTCCTGATACACGAACGGCAGATCCGCGAGCATCTTCTCATACTGCGGCGTGCCGCGATATCGGCCGGCATAGCTCGTATCGATATTGAGCGCGGCCTCGCCGCTTCCCGTCCACAGCAGCAGCGCCGCGGCAACGAGAAGCATCAGCCCGCACGCACGTTTCATTTCGTCACCGCCCTTCGGCGCCGGCCGGCGCCGCCGTGGACGAAGCTTGGCCGGCGCATTCAGCCTGCACCGGCAGCTTCGCGAGCACCGCTTCGATCTGTCGCTTCAGGCCGGGAACGGCGGTCGCATCAGGCCGTGCCGCGATGCGCTCGAATACGGCACGCGGCGCATCGAGCAAATCCATGTTCTGACAGATGACGGCATTGTGGAACTCGATTTCCGCGGTGGGGGTCGCCACCGACTCCCTGATCTGCAGCATGATCTCCAGGGCTTCATTTGATCGACCGTTCTTGTGAAGAGCCCAGGCCAGGGTGTCCTGATTGAAGACATACCCGGGCTGGAGGTCGACGGATTTTTTTGCCAGTTCGAGGGCGAGGGGCAGTTCGCGATCTAGCTCGAGAAGAGTGAACGCCAGATTGTTCAGGAGAACGGGGTCCTGCGGCTCCAGCTCGACCGCCTTTCTGTAGGCATCGATCGCCTCGCTCCGTCTGTCCTGAGCCGTAAGGACATCCGCAAGCAGCATCCACAGCCGATACTCGCCGGGATGCAGGTTCACGGACTCCGAGGCTGCCCGAACCGCCTCGGTCGCGAGCCCAAGGCCGCTCAATTCCATGCCAAGAGTCAGATGATATCGGGCCGATCGGGGCTCTGCCCGAACCGCCTTCCGGAGGTGCTCCAGCCCGGCAGCCTTTTCATCGGCATCGCGACCGCGAGCCAGCAGCAGCAGTCCATTCAGATACTGTGCCGACGCATCCTGCGGATTTTTCGACAGCGCTTCCCGGGCCCAGACCAGGGCTCGTTCATGCCGGCCAAGAAGCGAGGCTATTCGAGCCTGGACGACAAGCCGGGAAGAAGCGGGCAGGATCGCCATCCCCAGGGCCGCCAGGCAAAGAGCGAGTCCCAGCAGGCGGGCCATGCCTGGCGTCCGGCTTGCAAGTCCTGTCTTGCCGCCATTTC
>MWAR01000472.1 GCA_002068715.1 bacterium ADurb.Bin374 | reverse complement strand
GAGCCGGTGGACCCCCTTCTCGCCCTTGAGATACCCGTAGGCGTAGGTGCCCTTCACGAGCAGCGTGGCCGACTTGATGCCCTGCTCTTCCTCCTGCAGATCCATCACTTCGTATTTGAACTCGTTCCTGTCGAGCCACCGGCAGTACATGCGGTACAGCATCGAAGCCCAGTCGCACGACTCGGTGCCGCCGGCGCCCGGTTTGATCGCGACGTAGCAGTCGGATGCGTCGTATTCCTCCGCCAGAAACGTCGTCAGTTCGATGCCGTCAAGACGCTTGACGAGCGGGTCTAGCTGGGCGACGAGCTGTTCGAACATCGACACGTCGTGTTCCGCGTCGGCGATCTCGAGCAGGTCGGCGGTGTCCTTGATCTCGGCCGCGAGCGTCTCGAACGACTCACACGACTTTTTCAGCTCGGCGAGTTTTTGAGACGTGCTCTGTGCGCGGTTCCGATCGGTCCAGAAATTGGGTTGTAACGTCAGCTCTTCGAGCTCCTGAATCTGCCTCTTTCGTCTGGGCAGGTCAAAGATGCTCACCGATGCCGGAGAGCCGTGACTTCATTTCACGCAGGCGTTCTGCAATCGCAAAATCCACGGGTGTTCCTCCTGAGATGTCGTGCCCATTACCGGGTCACGCGGTAGATACGGCGGATGCTCTCCCCCATGCCGTCGGCTTTGCCGCCGGCGACGATCTCGATCGTCATTTCGCCCTTCTCGAGATCGCGGCTGCCGATGGAAAAACTGTCGATTCCATACGAGAGCGTATATGAGGCTGGAGCGTCCTCCGGTATGACGATGTCTTCGATGAATGAGCTCGAAAGCGCGTTCCAGTCGGCCGTCGAAGCCCCTTCGAGCACGGCCATCGTTTCGGGAAGGCGGCGCTGCATGACCTTCATCTTCAGGAAAAAATGCTGCAGCGCCGAGCGGGCCATAAAATATGCCTTCCTGAGCTTGAACGCATACGTGAAGCGGCCACGGCTGTTCGACATCGTCCAGGAGAGAGAACCCACCCAGACGGCAAAGCAGAGAATGATGCCGAAAACGATGGGAAGCGCGATACCGCGGCGTCTGAGACTGTTCACAGGTCGGCCTTGTATGCGACGAGATCGAGCGAATGCGGAGTGGTGGTCCCCCACGTCGCTTTCAGAACGAGGCGTTTGTACGAATTATCGAGGCTGGTCCGCTCCATTCGCCCTGTTCGCGGATCGGCGACGGCGGAAAACTCGAGCGGAACAACTTCGACATCCAGGTCGAACCGGACTTCCTGGATGCCGAGCTGGGCAGGCCTCAGGTCGAGAAAAGCGGCGCGCTTACCGTCTTCGCCGAAGTCCCGTCCGAGGCGGATGTTTTTCGAGATGCCGGCCGGCAGCGCATCGTAGGGCAGGGCCAGCGCCTGTTCCATTTTTTCCTCGAGGATATTCATGACCTGATGGTAATCGCCAAGCTCGCTGCTGCCCTTCAGATACTCGATCAAAAACATTCCGATGGGCAGCAGAACGGTGGACAAAATTGTCAGCGCGATCAACACCTCGAGCAGCGTGATCGCCCTGCGTCTCGAATCGTCCCGTCTCCGCTCCATGGTTCATAAGCATACCACATTTTCCCTCCCTCTGACGACCGGGAATCGCCCTCCCGCTTTGGCCGTTGGAGCGAGTCGAACCCATCATACGTGCGTAGGGGCGGTTTCAAACCCGCCCCTACAGGAGAACCTGCAACATCAATTGTGGATCCGGATCAGGAGCCCTGGCCGCAGCACTTCTTGTATTTCTTGCCGCTGCCGCAGGGGCAGGGATCGTTGCGGCCGATCTGGTTGGCAGCGCGCTTCGGGGCCGCGGCAGCGGAGGCTTCCTCGCCGCGGTTATAGGACATTTCCTGCTGTTTCTGCTCGGCGGCTTCCTTTTCCTCGGCGCGTGAGTACTGCATGCGGAACACGTAATAGAGAACGTCTTCCTTGATGTTCTCGATCATGTCCTGGAACATGTTGTGGCCTTCGATCTTGTATTCGACCAGCGGGTCGCGCTGGCCCCACGAGCGAAGATGGATGCCGTCCTGCAGGTTGTCCATGTTGTGCAGATGGTCTTTCCACTTGGTGTCGACGATCTGGAGCAGAACGAACTTCTCGAGCTGCTTGAAGTCCTCGGGGCCGACCTCCTGGCGCTTGGCCTCGAGCGCTCCGAAAATCGCGCTCTTCAGCTCTTCGTGCAGTTCTTCCTGCGACAGTTTCTTCCACTGGTCTACGCGGCGTTCGATCGGGAAAATTTTGACCAGGCCGTCGGCGAAGGTCTCGTAATCCCACGAGTCCGGATCGATTTCGGGATTGAAGGCCCGATCCATGCGCTCCTGGATCGTTTCCTCGACCATTGATATAATATCATCGTGTATATCGTCCTGCTCGAGGGCCTTGCGGCGTTCTTTGTAGATCGTCGTGCGCTGGAGGTTCATGACATCGTCGTATTTGAGGACATGCTTGCGGATTTCGAAGTGATGATGCTCGACCTTGCGCTGGGCGTTCTCGATCGACTTCGAGATCCAGGGGTGCTCGATCGGTTCGCCGCGCTCCCAGCCGAGGCGTTCCATCCAGCCGGCGATGTTGGCCGAGCCGAACAGGCGCATCAGGTCGTCTTCGAGCGAGAGGTAGAACTGGCTGGCGCCTGGGTCGCCCTGACGGCCGGCACGACCGCGCAGCTGGTTGTCGATGCGGCGCGCTTCATGGCGCTCGGTGCCGATGATATAGAGGCCGCCCGCCTGGACGACGCGGTCTTTCTCTTCGGCGCACAGCTTGCGGAAATTCTCGACCGCCGCCTCGTAGTCGGGTCCTTCCTTCACGCCGAGCTCTTTCGCGGCAAGCATTTCCGGGTTGCCGCCGAGCAGGATGTCGGTTCCACGTCCGGCCATATTGGTCGCTATTGTAATGGCGCCTTCACGGCCGGCCTGGGCGACGATCTCGGCTTCCTTCTCGTGGTATTTGGCGTTCAGCACCTGGGGCTGGATGCCGCGCTTGCGCAGCATCTCGGCGATCCGTTCGCTCTTTTCGATCGAGATCGTGCCGACCAGCATCGGCTGTCTGGTCTGGGCGACCTCGATGATGTGGTCGACGATCGCCTCGAACTTCTCCTCGGACGTCTTGTAGATGATGTCTGAGAGGTCGTGCCGGATGTTCGGCCGGTTGGGCGGAATGACGACGACCTCGCACTTGTAGATTTCCTTGAACTCCTTCGCCTCGGTTTCGGCCGTGCCGGTCATGCCGGCCAGTTTTCTATAGAGACGGAAATAGTTCTGGAACGTGATCGAGGCGAGCGTCTGGTTCTCCTGCTGGATCGTGACGCCTTCCTTCGCTTCGATCGCCTGGTGCAGGCCGTCGGAGTAGCGGCGGCCGAACATGAGGCGGCCGGTGAACTCGTCGACGATCACGACTTCCTTGCCGGGGCGGCCGTCTTCGCGATCACGAACGATGTATTCCTTGTCGAGCTGGAAGAAATGCTTGGCCTTGAGTGCATTCTGCAGGTGATGCACGAGCTCGATGTTCTTGTTGTCGTACATGTTCTGGACGCCCAGAACGCGTTCGACCGAGGCGATGCCGGTCTCGGTCACCGAGATGCCGTGGTGCTTCTCGTCGACGACGTAGTGCTCGTCGGGCTTGAGCACTTCGCGGGCGACCTTTGCGAACACGTAGTACAGCGAGGTGGCCTTCTCGGCCGGGCCCGAGATGATGAGCGGCGTGCGCGCCTCGTCGATGAGGATCGAGTCGACCTCGTCGACGATCGCGAAGTTGTACTCGGGCCGCTGGGTGCACTCGGCCACGTGCAGCGCCATGTTGTCGCGCAGGTAATCGAAGCCGTATTCGTTGTTCGTGCCGTAGGTGATGTCGGACGCGTAGGCGGCCCGCTTTTCCTCGGCCGTGAGACCGTGCACGTTCAGGCCGACCGTCAGACCCATGAACCGGTAGATCTTGCCCATCCACTCCGAGTCACGGCGGGCGAGGTAGTCGTTGACCGTGACCAGGTGTGCGCCGCGACCGACCGGCACCATCAGACCACGCTCATCCTCGAGCGGCTCGAAATGCCTGATTCCGCGCTTCTTCGCGAGTTCGACCCAGGCCGGGTTCAGTTCGAGGGCGTTCAGATACAGCGGAAGCGTCGCGACGAGGGTTTTTCCTTCGCCCGTCTTCATCTCGACGATGCGGCCCTCGTGCATCGCCAGACCGCCGATGATCTGCACGTCGAAATGACGCATGTGCAGAACGCGCGTGGAGGCCTCGCGAACGGCGGCAAACGCCTCGACCTTGATGTCGTCGAGTTCTTCGCCGTCGAACAGCCGCTCGCGGAACTTTACGGTCATCTGCCGCAGCTCGGCGTCGGACATCTTCGAGAAGCGCTCCGCCTCTTCGTTGACGGCTTCGAGAATCTGCGTCAGCCGCGCAACCTCGCGTGCGTTGAAATCGGGAATGAAGTAGCGGATGAATCTGATCAGCCAGTCGAACATGCCTGAAACCTGATGCCTTTCCAAGAATCAGGGCGCGGCCCCTGGTCGGGGTCCGCGCCCTGTCCTGCGTCTATCTTGCCGTATGCCGGATGTCCGGCCGAGGATACGCGGCGGTCATTTCTCTTCGGACGAGATGATCTTGATGATGTCTTCCTCGGTCTTGGCTTCCATCAGCTCGCCGCGGAACTCCTGATAGCGCAGGAGGCGCGACAGCCGCGCAAGCGCCTTCAGGTAGAGCCCACCCGATTCTATCGGCGCGGCAATGAGGAAGATGAGGTGAACGGGCCTGCTGTCGAGGGCTTCGAACTCGATGCCGGCCTTCGAGCGGCCGACCGCCACCACGACCTCCCGGACCGTCGTCGTGCGGGAATGCGGAATGGCGATACCCTTGCCAATTCCCGTGGAACCGACCTTCTCGCGTTCGAGCACCGACTTGAGAAACGCGTCGGCATCGGTGAGAAACCCGGCTTTATCCAGCAGGTCGATCAATTCCTTGATGGCATCGACCTTCTGGGTGGAGGATAGTTCCAGCCTGATCAGCTGGGGTGATATGAATTCGGTGAGCTCCAAAATGCCTCCTGCGGCGCCCGCTACGGGGAAATCGGGATCAGAACTCGGGCTCGATCAGCCCGAAGTTGCCGTCAGTGCGCTTGTAGATGACGTTGATCTGGTTGGTCTCGGCATTCGAGAAGACGTAGAACTCCTGCTTGAGCAGATCGAGCTGCTCGGCGGCCTCGTCGGCGAACATCGGCTTGATCGAGAAGGTGCCGCTGCGCACGATGCGGTGCTCGGAACGGTCGGCACGGCCGCTCGTTTCCTCGGCGGAGACTTCTTTCTTCGCCTTCTTGCCGGTGTCGAGCGAAAGAATCGAATGGACGGCGGCCAGGTCTTTCTTGTCGGTCTGGCGGCGGGGAACGTCCTTGAGCTTCTCCTTGTGCTTCTTGACCTGGCGCTCGATCTTGTCGGCGACCATGTCGATCGAGGCATACAGGTCTTCGGAGGCCTTCTTGCCACGCAACACGATGCCGTTGGCCCAGACGGTGACTTCGCAGACCTTGCTGCGGGTCTGATCGCGGACATCGTCCGTCGAGAGGTTCACGTCGACTTCGATGATGTGATCAAAATACTTTTTGATCGAGGCCAGCTTCTTTTCCGCGTAATCTTTCAGAGCCTGGGAGAGGTGGATGTTCTTTCCACTCACGACGATCTGCATGACAGGGTGCCTCCAAATGAAGTTCGGACACGAAATCCGTGTTTTTCCGAGAGAGGTTAGATATAGCACACCCCTCCCACCCTGTCAAGACAGCCTCCCTCCCCCGGAAACGCGCTCCAGGCCTTATGGAAGCGGCTATCCGTGAGCGGGGGAAGCCTTCGCCGGCTCGAAGATCTCCCGGTACAGGGTCATGATCCTGCGCAGCCGGTGGTTCACCGCCGACTTGGAAAGAGGTGGCGTACAGCGCTGCCCAAGCGCCTCGATCGAGTCGAGCGGATGCTTGACGCGCATCAGTGCCACTTCCCTGAGGGCGTCCGTCCAGATATCCTGGTCGTGATGCGCAAGGAGACGGTTTATCTGCTCGCACTGGCGCTCCGCGGCCGCCACCAGC
>MWAR01000471.1 GCA_002068715.1 bacterium ADurb.Bin374 | reverse complement strand
GCCGCCATAATACGGCGGGATCTCGCGAATCCAGAACTCTTCGGGCGGATCGAGAGGGGCGCGATTCGCCCAAAAAAGTCTCCCGTCGCCGATATCCCGGGCAAGTCTGATGAACACGGGCGACTGCGACTCGTTGCCGGGATTCTGCCGCGCAAGGCGGGCGGCCGTGCGAGACCACCCGCGGCTGTAAAGCTGCTGGACCAGGTCTTCGACGTTCGTTTGCGTTGCAAGAAGCGCAGGCGGGATTCCGATATCGAGGAGGCCGACGCCGGAGGCTATTTTTGCCAGTGGGGAGATGTACGGTTGATCCGGTGGCGGACGGGTCGCATCACGATATGCCGTGTAGACCAGAAAAGAGCACAGGCATACGAGGGCGATTCCCCCGGCCATGCGTGTGACTCTCCCATCCATGCCGTTACCCTTCATCGAAGAAGTTCGCTCGGCGAGGCTTCGCGCTCTTCGGAAACGCGCGTTTCGACGATTTCGCCGTTTGCCGCGATCCAGCCGGCGATGCCTTCCCGGAGTTCGAGGACATTGGCATACCCCAGGCGCCGCAGCTCCTCGGCGACATCGGCGACCGCGATGGTTCCGGCATCGTTCCCGAAGACAACCACGATTTGGGTTTTATCCGGGAGAACGGCCTGCAAAGTCTCCGTCGCGATGGGGATGTGGAGCGGAAAGGCGCCGACCAGGCTTTTCCCGTTGTCTTCGGCCGGAGACCTCGCATCGATGAGACGTGGGGCATGGAACATGCCGAGCATCTCCTTCAGCGTTGCCGGAGAAACGGCCCACCTCGGGTTCGAAAGGTCGAGGAAACGGCGGCTTTGATCGCCAGGGGCGGCGTCAGGATCGTATGTGTTCGACAGAGACATACTCGCGACGTCCTCACGGGTTACCGACGGATTCGTCGTCCTGAGCGCAAGATACATGCTTTCCTTGCAGGGCCCCCAACAGACACCCGACGGGATGGCGGATGTCGGAGCACCAAGCGGAGGCTTTGGAAATTGCCCATCCACGGCGATCGGAATGGCGATCGAACCCGGCGAAAGGTTCATCGTCATTCCCGGCTCGCCGGCGAATGCCGGTGGGGAGAGATACAGGCTGCATAGCAGCGCGAGAAGGCATCGGCGCATGGCGTTTCTTTCCGCGGAACTCCCTATCCAGATCACTCTTCACCCTCATTATAGCATAACCTCACCTCCCAATCGGGAACGAGGAAGATTCTCCGGTCTTCATTCCAAAGCTCTGTTCCGCCTTCGGCCTCCGTGCTGGATGCGTTTGAGGAAACCGGTGCGCACGCCCTGCTTTCGGAATCACTTGATCGGAGGGTCGAGGATTGTTTAGAATGGCATCCGAGGTGAAAGAGAAATGACCACGAACTTCGTCTGCCGGACCCGGAAAGACGGGGCGTGGCTCGTCATCACCCCGGTCGGGTATCTGAACGACCAGGGCGGCACGGCCATGAACGACGCCATCCGGAACATCGATCTCGCAGGCATCACGACCGTATTGTTCGATTTCGGCGAGTGCCCCCTCGCGAACAGCCAGGGGATCGCGTGCCTGCTCGACCACTGTGACCGGTTCGCGGAGCAGTTCCAGGTGAAGATCGCGATCTGTCGGCTTTCCCCCCTGCTTCGGGAGGCCTTCAGTCTCGTCGGTCTGATGGATATGGTTTCACCCTTCGGCACCGAACAGGAGGCCCGCTCGGCTCTCGATCATGGCTGACACGTCGCTGGAGCGGCAGCTTCTCGAGCAACTCGGCTCGGAGAAGCGCACGCTCCGCGTCAACGCAGTTGTCCAGCTCGCGAAGACCGCCGCCTCGAACGAGGCGCTGAAAGCCCTGCAGCAGCTCGCCGACGGAAGCGATCGCGAGCTGTCGTTTTTCGCCGCGCAGGCCCTCAGCCGCATCAGAGCACGACGCGGAGACGCCGTCGCAGACGAGCCCGAGGCGCCGGCCACCGGGAACGGCCCGGAAATCACGCGCACGAGGCTCCTGTCGCCCCAGCGCGCCGAGATCGAACCGTTGCTGTCGCGCATCCGGTCCGATCCCGCCGCGATTCCCGAGGAACTGCAGCCGCCGGCCGCCGCGTTTCTCGGCAGATACGGCCGTGAAGACGACGTCTCGTTTCTCACGCACTGGCTCGGTGACGGCCAAAGCGGGCTGATCATTCCGGTGATCGAGGCGATCGAAGCGCTGGCGCCGCCTGCGCTCATGGCGCATTTTCCGATGCTGCTCGCGTCGAATCACCCGATCGTCCGGATCCGGGCGATCGCCGCTCTCAGAAAGGTCGACGAGCAGGAAGCCGAGGCGCATCTGTCGGAGCTTCTCGCCTCACGGAAGAGCGAAGAACGGATCGCAGGCCTCTCGGCGGCGTTCGCCTTTCCCTTTCCGCGGATTCGCGAGTATGTGCTTTCCATCCTCGCGGACGAGCAAGACCCCGAAGTCCTGCACGGATGCGAGACCCTGCTCGCCAGCAACCCCGAACTCGACACGGCCCTCCGGATTCTCGACCTCATCGACACCGTGCCGAAGCAGCAGGCGGCGCGGCTCAGCGCCATCTTCAAGGAAATCAGCGTCTCGGCGGCGGCGGCGGGGCTGATCACAGGCCCCGATGCGCCGCACGAGGCGATTCTGAAGCTGTGGAGGCGCGAACGCCTCAGGAAATTCCTGGCCGACCTCGAGATCCAGATCGCGGTTGCTTCGGCCGCGCGTCGTGAGGCAATCGAGGACTGGCTGGCGAAGAACATTCAGACGCCCGACGTCGCCGCGTTCGTCGAGAAACTCGCGCTGAATCCGGCAACCGAAGAGGTCCACCGCCGGCTTGCCGATTTTCTCCCCCATTCACCCGGTCAACGCCTCGTCAAGGCAGCGATCGCCCCATCGAAGCTGTCCGAGCAGGAAAAACTGGACCTTCTGGGACGGCTGGATGCGTCAACGTGGGAAAAACACGCCCAATGGGTCCGCGACGAGGCTAGGTTCGGCTCGCCCGCAACCCGAGCCCTCGCGTTCCGGAACCTGACGAAACTGAGCAGGGACGCCGAGGATATTCCCCTTGCGGAATCCGCCCTCCAGCAGGACGAACCGGATGCCCAGCTCGCGGCGTTCATCCTGCTCGAAGCTCGTTCGCCAGACCGTCTGGTTCCGAGGCTCTCCGACCTACTGGCTCTTCCCGACCCAAAGATCCGCGGCAAGGCCGTTCGATTCGCTCTGAAATGGGATGAACGGAAAGCCGTCGAGAGCATCGAAAAGATGCTCCGCTCGACAGACAAAACGCTTCGTGCCCAGGCGGTAAGCTGCCTGATCCTGGTCCCGTTCGACAAGATCGGGAACATTCTGCTTCGGGCGCTCGAGACCGAAGACCACCCCGCCATCGCCCGGCGGCTGATCGTCGTCCTGCTGACGAACCCCTCCAAAGAACTTCTCGAGCGCCTCGACAAGATTCAGGCGACCTCGAGTCCCGGCGTGACGATGCTGATCGCCCAGGCACGCATGGACATGTTCGACACCCTCCTGCGCCTCGGCGTCGAGATGCAGCAGCCTGCCGCGTCGCCGGCTCCGAAACGGGAAGCGGTTCCGCCGGAGGCGGGAGCGCCGGCCCCGGTCGACGGCCACCGGCCGTCGGGAAAGGAGCCGCCGGCAATCGCTCAACCGATGCAGCGCGAGATTCCGAAGCCGTATGCCGTGAGCGAAGTGCGTCAGGCAATCCGGAACCGCCAGGCCGAGCTCCGTTCCCAGCAGAAACCTCCCGAAACGGCGGAAACCGGTCTGGCCGGCCTCGTGCGACGCGTGCCCGTTTCCCTCGCCGCCGGGCTTGCGGTCATCCTTCTCGCCATCCTTCCGGTCCTTCTGCCTCGTTCGACGGGAACGTCGCCTCTGGAGATTTCCCCGAAGGGCTCTTCGAAGGCCGGTCGCGGCCAGGATGAACGGCGGGCGGAGGAAAAGGTCGACAGGCTGACCGGCATTCCCTCCGAATTTCGCATGGGCAGGCCATGCAAACTGACCGGCCGGATTCTGAAAACGATCGACAAAAAGACGTTCACGTTCGAAAGCGAGTCCAGGCGATATCGCTGCACCGCTCCGGCATCGCTTCCGATGCTTCTGGATGGCGAGGAGATCGTCGTCGAGATGCTTCCCTACCGCAACCTTCCGAGTGGTTTGATCGCCGCCGAGGTGATGAAAATCACCGCCGAAAAGCGATAAATATTACATCATTCCATATTGTATCGAGGATCATACGCCACGATGACACGCCAGACAGTCGGGACCCGGTCGCGGCCGGCCATGATATGCTTCGCCTTCGTTCTTCTCGCGATCGTTCTCGCCTCCGGAACGATCGGCTGCAGGATCATCCAGCCCTATTGGTCCGAGAACCGCAACGGAGGGATCCCCGGCCAGATCGGCCAGTATACGATCGCCGGAGGAGGCGCCCTCGATATCCGGTCGGACAATTTCAGACTCGTGATACCCTCCGGTGCCGCCGCCGACGGGACAACACTGAACGTCTCGATGGTGTACGAGCCGCCGGCTTTTTTCGGGACGACGCAGACGACGGGAAGCCGTGTCCTTCCGCCGGAGGGGTTCGTGAAACTCTCCAGCGCCTACGACGTGACGATTTCCCCCGCGACGGCCATCCTTTCCCGGCCTGCGAGGCTCGAGATCCCCTTCCAGCCAGACGCCCAGGCGCGCAACCATCCCGAAGCGATCCGCGTGGCATGCGAACACGCAACGACCGGCTGGTCCCTGCTCGTTCCGGCGGTCGACATCGACCATGGCCTCGCCGTCGTCGAAACGACGGTGTTTTCGCGCTGGATGGTCGTGCGGCCGATCGACACGAGCCGCACGTTTCCGGCGCTCACGATCTCGATGGAACCGGCGACGGCCGTCGCGAGCCACGGTCGGGCGTTCGGAACCAATCTCACGCTGACCCACACGGTGACGGACATCAACCCCGCCGGCATCGTTTCGAACGAGCTGACCATCGTTGGAGTCAACGGAGCTCTTCCGCCGGGAGAGATCGCGGGATCGGGTGAGTCGCGGGCGTTTTCAACGGACAGTCTCGGCCGGGCCATCCTCGCGATGAATAATTCTCCATATATCACGCAGACCAGCCAGGGCGCTTCCCTGATATATACTCTTCACTTTGCCATCGCCGGCCTCAACCCGGCGAATCTCGCCGACCGTCTTCTCATGCGATGGGTCATCAAACGATCCGATGGTTTTTCCTTCGTGCGGGAATTTCCCGTGTCGCTGATCGAGATGGAAGCGCCATCGTCCGGCGAAACCGGAGGAACACCACAGCTCATCGCGTTCGCCCCGGAGGACGGCGCCACGGATGTTCCCGGCTACACCCCCATCGAGATGACGTTCGATCTCGAGATGGACCGCGCCAGCGTGGTCGCCGCGACGACGATCTCGCCCGCGCCCGGCACGGCGGAAGCGGCCTGGACGGACAACCGGCATCTTCGCCTGACCTTTCCCTCCCCCTGGCCCGGCGATACGCGCGTGACGCTGAACCTCGCCACATCGGCGAAAAGCCTCGCCGGCAACGAACTGGGCAGACCCTCTACGTGGTCGTTCACCACCCGGGCATCCTCGGATGAGACATTGCCCACCCTGCTCTCGATCGCACCCGCGAGCGGATCGCTCCAGGTTGCGATCAACACTAGAATTTTCCTCCGGTTCTCGAAGCCGATGATCCACTCCTCCGTAGAGGCTGCAATCGCAGCCATCCAGCCGACCTTCGGCCAGTTCAGCTTCGAATGGTCGGCCGATCACACCACCGTCGGGATCCTCCCGGCGACCCTGTGGCAGGCCGAGACGGACCACGAGATAGAGATCGGAGCATCGGCGGCCGACACGGACGGCCTGACCCTTGGTCAGCCGTTCAGGTTCAGATTCCACACGTCCGCAAAGTCAGGCCCGACCGTCGTCATGGT
>MWAR01000470.1 GCA_002068715.1 bacterium ADurb.Bin374 | reverse complement strand
TACGAGCCTGCAGTTCAGCCCGGCCCGCCAGTAGAAGCCATTGATCCCCTCGGTGCCGGGAAACGTTTGCAGCTTGCCGTTTTTGGTCCAGCCCTGCGCATCGAGGTTGACCGGGGACCCGAGCAGACGGGAAAGGCCGGCCTCCATCCCGGAACGAACGGGGGCTTTGGAATCAATCCATGTTGCGCCGAGAAACACATCGGAAAACCCGGGCGGAAAGCGCCGGCCATGCGTCACGTCGATCCGAAGTCCGTCAGATGCGCTCGCGAGATGGCTTCTCAAGGCGAGGGCATGGTCGGGAAGCCAGGGCCTGACGAGGTTCGCATACAGCCGCACCAGGTTTTGGCGTTTCGCCTCGACGCCTGAACCGGGCCGTTCCAGAATGAGGTCGGCACGGTCCTGGAACTGGCGGAAGAGCATGGCGATGCCATCCTTCGGAAGCGCGCAGGACTGGGCTTCGAGGGTGAGTTCGCGCGCCCATGCCCGGGCAGCGGAGCGGTCGGCCGCGAGCTTCAGGGTGAGCCGCTCGCTCCGCCCGATACCGAGCACGAGGAACGGCATGAAGAGAACGAGCATCCAGAAAACCGTCAGCCACCGCGAGGTTTTCATGCGCCGGCCTCCGGAGGCAGTTCGACGAGTTCCCAGCCGTTGCTGCCCGGAACTTTTTCGAATCCGGCCGTCGAACCGCCGAGCAGCCTGATCATCTCGGGCGAGAGGACGATCGTCGTGTGCCTGCCCTTCTTGGAATCGGCCTCGAGGCATTCGGCGAACTCGCGCGGCGGCCCGAGCACGGCGCGCTCCATGCGCTCCGACGTGCCGAACGAGCCGACGAGCAGTTTTCCGGCGTCGATGCCGACGCCCATGCCATATTCGAAGGCGCCGCCGGCGCGCCGTTCGGCAAGCCGCCGCTCGTGGGCCCGACGCATCGCGACGGCGGCGCTCAGCGCCCGGCGGGCGTTTTCGGCCGGTGATTCCCCATAAAATGCGGCGATCACGGCGTCGCCGATGAACCTGTCGATCTTGCCGCCGGCGGCGTGGATCGCGCCGGCCATCGCCTCGAGGTGGGCGTTCAGCATCCCGACGACGTCATCGACGGGTTTCGTTTCGGAGATCGTGGTGAAGCTCCGCAGATCCGACACCAGGACCGCCCCCTCGACCTCGCGTGGGCCCACCGCGGTCTCCCGCTCCTGCGCTACGTCCTGGTCGAGCGTGGCGGAGACGAACCGTCCCAGTTCGCGGCGCTCGCGCAGGCCGTCGATCATACGGTCGAACGCGTTCGTCACCTCGCCGATCTCGTCGGGTCGTTCGAGACCGACGCGCGTGTCGAGGTCGCCGGACGCGGCCCGCCGCAACCCGGCCTCCAGCCTCGAAAGCGGTTGGAGCAGGTGCCGCCCGACACCCAGGCCGATCAGGAAGAGGATAGATACAATAATTGACAATATATTTTCGAGCAGGAGGATGTTCCGCGCCGCCTCGCGGCGGATGCCGGCCGTCGAGAATTCCATGCCGGCGATGAAGCCGGGCATCCGATCGCAGGGCCGGGCGATCGATATCCGCTCGCCGCTCCGGGAGATTCGCATCGTTCCGGCGCGGGCGGCGTCGTTCAGGGTGCGCGTCAGATCGGGCGACAGGATTCTGGCTGTGTCGCCGGACGGTTCGAAGCCGCCGGGCATCATCCGCCCCCAGGCGACCCGGACGCCGGGCAGCATCACACGCCAACGCGCGATCTCGTCGCCGAGCAGGGAGGCGAAATGCTCGCGGGCGCGCGTCGCGAACACCACGCCGAGCAGGAACCGGTCCGGGGACGAGATGAGGTCGTACGTCATGAAGAGCGGCTCGTCCGAGCCGCGGAACAGGTGACCCCGACGGCGGACGTCATAGTAGTAACGGCCGAAGACATCGGTGAACACGGCTTTGAACGCCTCGAACGACAGCCGGGCACGCCCCTGGATGGACTTTGTATACTCTTCGGTATGCTTAGGGTCGCCGAAGATGAAGGTCATGTTGAGCATGCCGCTCTGCAGTTGGAACAGGCCGCGGTTCGGCCGGTCGTTCGCCCCCGGCGCGGTCGACATGAACGAGTCCCGACCGGGCCTGAACACGTGCATGTATTCCGCGGGAAGCCCCGCGGCGCGCAGGCCGGCGAGTTCGCGGTCGACCGCCGCCTGACCGGCAGCGCCGGCGGGGGCCCCGACCAGGCGCTTCAGGAGCGAAGGATTCTCGATGGCCTTTCCGCAGGTCTCGGCGAATCGGTCGACCTCGCGAATGCTCATCAGGTCAAGGCGCACCAGGCGGTCCTCGGCCATCCGTTCCATCTCGCCGGCGCGCCGCTCGGCGTTGGCCGTTATCCACCATGAGGCGAGCACCCAGACGATGCCAAGGGGGACAACGCCAGCAAGCGCAACGTATCCCGCGAACCAGACGCGCAGGGACAGGTCGCTCTGCCCCGGGTTCATTGCCCGCCGCGCCGCAAAGAGCAGAAAGCCTCCGAAAAGGGCGGCATACAACCCCCGTTCCCAGGGGGGGAGCGCCTCCCCGCGAGCCTGCGCGGGCACGAAGCCGATCATCCAGAGTTCGTACGGAAGGGTCGTCGAGATGATGTCGCGCATCACCCAGAGCCCGGAAATCGTCTTTCCGATCGAGCCGGCAGAGGCGATCCTGTTCCGGCTTCCGCATTCCGCGATTGCCGTGTGCAAGCGCCGGAGGGCGGCCGGCGGAACCGTTCCCGAGGCGACGCGCGTCCGCACCTGGCCGCTTTCCGGGATCAGGGGAACGAGCACAGGCCACATCCGGCCCCGGCACCGGGCGGCCCCTTTCTTCAGGGCAAGCTCGACGGGTTTTGAGGCGGTCGCCGCTTTTCGGGGGAACAGGGCCAGCCAGAGCACCGTGCCATGCGCGGTTTCGGCGGCGTTCCAGACCATCAGGTAATCCCCACCCCGCCACCGGGACCCCGTCAGCCTTCCCCGCCGCAATCTCGCGAGAACGTCCAGGCTGACCAGTTCCCCGAACAGCCCCGACGCCTGCCGGTCGAGCGACGGGCGGCGCGCGGATGAAACGGCGTCCGGCGACAGGGCGGCGACAAGGACGTTTCCGACAAGCCGGCCCATGGCCGATTCCAGCCCCGGTCCCCTCATGGTTTCATGGTTGCCCGCCGGATCGACTCGAAAAGCGAAGACCAGCGTCCCTTCGGGCCGGTGCGAGACCGGCACGGCCGACCGGAACAGCCTCGCGAACGTCTCTCCCGAAACCTCGGAACGCGCTTTCAGCATCGCCCCGACGCTCCTGCGGAGGCGGTCCATCGCCGACTCGACCTGAAGCGCGTAGGTCCAGCCGCCGCGAAACCTCTCGATCTCGGCCCGGGCCTCCTGACGCCAGTGGTTCTCGGCGCTCATCGCGGCGAGCCGGTCCTGCTGCCAGCCGTAGAGGCGAGCCAGGAGGGCTATTCCCAGGCAGAGGAACAGAGGGCCGATCAGCTCCCACCGGGTGCTTCCGGCAGGCCGGCTTCGGGTTCCCGGCGCAGGCTGTCCGCCGGCCGGCAAGGTGTGCACGCGTGACGCTCCCTGGTCTGAAATTGGAAAATCCGGTCAGGGGAGCAGTATAGCCGTATCCGGGCTCCGAGAAAACAAATTCCCCCCTCAGGGAGGGGGGGAGAATAATTATGAAGCTCCTAATGGAAACAGGAACAGGCGATGCCTACCCCTGCTTCCATCTTCATCATAGCGGATCGCTTTCCGGAGCATAATCGGGCAATATCCTGATTTTGCATCAGGGAAATACCCGATTCTATAGATTCGCTCGCGGCGCCGTTCAGCGATGCGTGTTGTTGCTCTGCCGGATCGCTTTCCGCGACAGCTCACGCATCGTTTTGACCCCAAGCTTCAGCTTCAGGTTCCCGCAGTGGGTTTCGACCGTTTTGTGACTCAGGGAGAGCTTGTCGGCGATCTCCCGGATGGAATACCCCTCGCCGAGCAAGCAGAAAATGTCCTGTTCCCGTTTCGAGAGGGCGACCTGCTCGCCGGGCTCGATCTTCTCGACGATCGTTTCGACGAGTTTGTCGGCGATCGATTCGCTGTAGAAGCGTTTCCCCGCCACAACGCTCTTGATTGCGTCGATCAGATGGGTCGAGGCGTCGTCCTTGGTGACGTAGCCCTTCGCCCCGGCAGCCACGGCTTTTCTGACATACAACGGGTCGTCGTACATCGAATATACGATGAGTTTGACATCGGGAACGGCGAAGCTGAGCTGTTCCAGGAGCGCCAACCCGTCGTCCCGGCCGAGGGAAAGGTCGATCAGCGCGACGTCAGGCCGTATGGCTGAGATCCGCGTCAAGGCGTCGGCGGCCGTTTCGGCCTCGCCGGACACTTCGAAGCCTCGTCTGACGAGAAGCTGACGCAGGCCCATCCTCATGACGCCGTGGTCATCGACGAGAAACACCCTGGTTCCGGAGTGTTGAGGCCCTGCAAACAATGTAAATACCTCTATGTATCCAATTTTATTATACCGGCCTGAATGGCCGCGAGGTATTCTACAGCTTCGGCGCCGAACAATCAACCGTCACGCCGCCCTCCGGTCTGTCGATGATCCGCAGGATTCCCGACATGGCCTGCGTTCGATAGGACATGATTTTCAATCCCATCCCCTTCTGATTCTCAGGTTCGTCCGCCCGGCCGCGCCCGTCGTCGGTAACGGTCAGTCTCAGGTTTCCATCATCGCCGTTCAGGGTGATCTCGATATTCCGCGCCTTCCCGTGACGGACAGCGTTGTGAACGGCCTCCTGGGCGATGCGGTACAGGCTCAGAGCCTGGTCTGGATTGTCGATGTCGACCACGTTGGAAGAGGTGAAGGCACATCTGACGTTGAAAAGCTCCGACGTCTTCTCCGCGAGGAGTCCGAGGGAACACTCGAGGCTGCGAGGGTCGGCCAGAAGGGGGTTCAGTCCCTTCGCCATCGCCCGGGCCTGTCTGACGGCATCCGCGAGGAGTTCCAGAATGCTCGTGATATCCTCGTTCGCGACGGCATCGCGGCCCTGGAGATTCTCCCGGACCACCTCACAGAGACACATCATGCCGACCAGCTCCTGGCACAGTCCCTCGTTCAGCTCTCTTCCGATCAAGGCCCGGTCGCGTTCGGGGTTGTGGAGCATGAAAAACTCCATCTGCTTTCGCCGTTCCATCTCGGTGTTCAACAGAGTGTTGATGTAGGAAAGCTTTTCGGATCTGTCCGCGATGCGCCGCTCGAGTTCGCGCTGCGTGCGCTTCATTTCTTCCTCGACGGCTCTTCTCTCAGTGATATTGCGTGTGGCGCCGCAGATTCCCAGAAGATGCCCGGCATCATCCCGGTATGCGGTGAAAACGAGTTCCCCGCGAACCAGGCCGCCGTCTTTCTTCCGGAACGTCAGCTCGCATCGCACAGGATCGGCGGCATCGTGCCCGAGCGGCTCCCGCGCCAGATACTCCCTGATGGCGGCTCTAAGCTGGTTGAAGGAGTCAGGAACCAGTGTTTCACCCGGAGTGAGGTGGTACATTTCCTCCGGAGTGTAACCCAGCATGCCGAAACAGGCGGTGCTTGTATAAATGAGGCGGAAATCGAGATTGAGAATCCAGATGATGTCCGTGGAAAGCTCGATCATCATGCGATACCGCCGCTCGCTCTCACGGATGGCCTCCTGAACTTCCTTCAGATGGGTGATATCGGCGGCAGATCCTATAATGGCTGATATATTCCTTGTTTCGTCA
>MWAR01000469.1 GCA_002068715.1 bacterium ADurb.Bin374 | reverse complement strand
CACGAACAGGCAGAAAAACCACGTCAGACGGCGGGCGTCGATGCTTCCGTCCGGGCTCTGCCAGTGACGCAGCACGAGCACGAAGGCGGACAAGGACAGCGCCGACGTCGTCATGATCGCTTGAATCATTGCACCTGTCACGATGAAATCCCGGCTCCTCCGCGGCGGGGCGTCGAGAATGCCGGCATGTGGAGGCTCGGTGGCGAGCGCCAGGGCTGAAAATATATCCATGATGATATTTACCCAGAGCATCTGGAGAATCGTCAGCGGAAGGCGGACCCCGATGAAAGGACCCAGCAGATTGATTCCGAGGGCCATCAGGTTGACGGAAAGCTGGAACACGAGAAAGCGCTGGATGTTGAGAAAGAGCGCGCGGCCCCACTTCACGGCTGAAAGAAGCACGGGAAGCCCTTCGTCGGGCAGGACGAGGTCGCCGGCGGATCGTATCCGCTCGGAGGCGCCGTTTCCCATGACAAGACCGATATCCGCCCGCCGCAGGCTGGCTACATCAGCGTCATGATCGCCGACGGCGGCGACGACTTCCCCCCGTTGCCTGAGGAGGTCGATAAGCTTCGTGCGGTCCGATGCGTCTGCGCGGGCGAGAACGGCGAGCCTGCCCGCGGCGTGTGCGGCATGCATGCCGTCGAGCCTGTGCATGGCCTCTCCCGTCAGGATGCTGCCGGTGTCGGCGTCTGCACTGCCGAGTCCGGCTTCGCGTGCGACCCTGGCCACACTCTCGGGGCTGGCGGACGAGACCAGCGTTACGCGGATGCCGGCCCGGCGGCACTGATCCAAGGCGGCGGCCGTTTCCGGCGAGATGGACCCGGTTATCAGAACCCCTCCCAGCCATGTCAGATCCGCCGCAGGATCGTCGGGATACGCCCCCGTTCCCTCGCGCATGGCGAAACCGATCGTTCTGCCGTCCGGGGATAGACTTTCCAGATGCTTTTCCAGAGCGACGCGGGCCGGCGACCCTGCCTCGAGGGAAACGATATTTCCATCGACGAGAGCGTTCCGACAACGCTTCAGCAGCATGTCTCCCTGGGCTTTCACATGCAGGCGCCAGGAGTCAGGCGAATTCTTTTCCGCCGGATGTCCCAGGGTCGCCATGAACCATGTGTCCGGACCGGCCTGCCATTGGCGATACAGTTCGAAACCGCTCCGGTGGCTCATGTAAGAGACACCTCGATCGCGCAGCCAAAACAGGAGCGCACCCTCGAGCGGATCGCCGATCGTGACGGGCGGATCGCCTCGTCGTCGCGCGAGATGTGCCGTTGCATTCACGGCCATGGCTTCAGCGAGAAGCGGATGTGGGACCGTTTCCGGGGATTGAAGCGAACGGCCCTGGATGATGTTTCCGACGCTGAGCCGCGGCTCCAGCATCGCTCCCGAGTCGCCCGTGCAGATGACGGTCACGGCACCGATCGTCTCGCAGGCATGAAGCCGGCGCACGAGGGTCCGGCCCGCGAGCAGCCGGCGCATGCCCCAGGCGAGGCACAGCGTGATGCTCATGCTGAGCCCGTCGGGGACCGCGACGACGATCAGGGCGAGGGTCTGAAGAAAATCCTGCAACAGGGCCGACTCGAGCGGCCGGTTTCCCCACATCGCCGGAACAGGGGGCAGGATGCCCGCGGCAATCCCCAGGAAGAGTCCCGCGCCAACAAAGATACCGCCCCAGCGAAGACCGAGTCGCCAGGGGGGGGTGGCGAAGAGATCCCTGCCCGTGACTTCAAATCCGAGGATGGCCAGAACATCCAGTGCCGCGGGTAGCCAAAAGGGAAATATAATTACAGCTATTCCAAAACCGAAAATTGCATGGGCCCAAGCCTCGGCCGGAGTGAACGAGATGCTCCCGCTCGCGATGCGCCCTGCGATGAGAACCGTGAAAACGAGTGCGGATATGGTGACGCCGAAGAAGGCGATGGCGCGGGCGATGCCGTCGAGTTGCAGTCTGAGCGGAGACGGTTCTTCGCGTTCAGCCGCCGCCGCCGCCCCTGCCTGACCCAGTTTCGTGGCGTCGCCGACCGAGGTGACCCTCATCACCCCGCGGCCGTGAGTGACGATGGAGCCCCGCTGAAGGCGATCGGAAGAGGAAAGACCGGCATCTGTCACGACGATGGCATGCGGGTCGTACGGAACCTTCGATATGGATGGCCGGTCACCCGTTAACATGGATTCGTCGACTTCAACAGCCTGGCCGTTCAGCAGGAAGCCGTCTGCCGGCACTTCGTCTCCAGCTTCCAGCCAGACGATGTCATCGACGACGATGTCCGAACGGGCAATGGAGATCATTGCTCCGTCGCGGATGACGCGCACCGGAACGCATTCGCGGGCCGAGATCAGCAGGCCGAATTCACGCTCGGCACGCTCCTCGCTGATGAAGCCGATCAGCGTGGCAAGGAGGATGATGAGGCCGATGACGGCGCTTTCAAGCAGGCTGCCGTCGGATATGCCGATGAGAGCCGTTGCACCCGCTGTCACTAGAAGAATGCGGATGATCGGATCGTCGAATTGCCTGAGCCATCCCGTCCACCATGGCGGTCGGGGAGGCGGTGAAAGCCGGTTTGTCCCGAACCTGTCCCGTTGAGATTCGATTTCCGACTCCCGGAGGCCGCCAAGCTCTTCGGGAGTCGGAAACGTCCGTGACGGAACCGGTATCGCGGAAACGCCCGGAGGCAAGGGTTCACCGGCTCCCGTCACGACGGCCCGATGTTTCGGAGAGGAGTTTTGCCTGTCTGAGGTCACGCCGGGTTTTTCGGCGGCTCCGGATCGGAGGGAGGCGGCGGAGGAATGATGACGGCCGGCGCTGCATCGAGATCCTCAGCCGAGTAACGCTGTGGAGTGCCGGGCGGATCCTGCACGGAAGGGTCGGATTCATTCGGTGCCGTTAACGCCTTCACCTTCTCGTAGAACAGCTTCGGTGTTTCGAAGTCGAGCGCTTTTGCATGGCGCTTGCAATAGGGGCTTCCGGCCATGGCCTGCCGCGAGCAGGGGGTGTTGAGATTGTCGACGAAGGCGCAGCGCCGTCGCACGATGTGGATCTTTTCGAGGTCCGTCCAGGAGGCCATCTCGAACCGATAGATCTTGCGTGTGATGAGGCCGGAATTCATGTGGTAGGTGTTCGATGTCGCATCGTAGACGAACAGGTTCGAGGACTTGTACCAGGAGGGGTGGACGGGGTCGCCGTTCTCCTCGATCGTCCAGGCCCGGATGAAGCCGAGCTCCTTGAGTTTGCCGAGATCCTGGTGGATCTGCTCGAGAAGCGTGTCGTCATGCCCGGCGCTCATCTCGAGACAGGCCCTTTCGATCAGCCCCATCAGCGGCAGTTCGACGGTGCTCGAAACGCCTGCCGCATCGGGGCCGGCCGCCGCAAGATCGATCCTGTTCCGCTCCACCAGCAGTTCCCAAAGAGTCAGATACGCCCGGAACGAGAAGGGATGCCGGCGATCGTCGAGCGCGTAGGCAACGGGGTGCGGCAGTTTCGGATAACGGTTCCTGAGATGCTCTTCATACAGAGGCGGCGAGAATCGGAATCGGCCGGCGGTGAACGCCTCGATTTCGCGCCCTGTGGTATCGCGCACCCATTCCCTTTTCACCTGGTCTTCGAAAGGGATCAGGGGGCAGTAGGTGCGGATCACCATGCCGCGCTGGCCTGAAATCTGGAAGTAGAAAAACTCGTCGCACAGTTCAGTGAAGGCGATCGCGATCATGCCTCTGCGGCGGTCCGTAAGGGCGTCCTCGCCTGGCCACAGAAGGGCGGCAACCTTTCCGATGTCGAACTCCAGGCTCCCGTCCGGATTGCCCTTCGAAGACGCAAAGGCGATCTCGAACATCTTTCGCTGAAACGGCGTCAGCGAACGAACCAGGCCATACGGCTGGCGGGACGCTCCATCCTTGTTGAACTGCCCGTATATCCAATGAAATATTTTCCAGCGCCGCTCGGCGCCGCCGTAGATGACTCTCAGAAGGATGAAGAGGACGATGAAAAACGCCAGAAACACGAAACCGATGGAGCGAACCATCAACCGGAGGATCGTCAGGCGAAGGCGGATGAGCTCGATTGCCTGATTGTTGGGCGACAGCCGCTCCGCATACTCGGGGAACTTCGTGATACCGGCCCGGTCCTGCTCCATCTCGTGCATGACCCGCGTGAGCAGCGACTGTTCGGACATTCCGAGCTTGCTTACTTCCTTCCCGGCGAGATCCGCGATCTCGTCCTGCAGACGCGGCCAGAACACGGCGTCGATGAACGGGTCCGTGCGCAGAAGCATCAGCCAGGCCGAAACACCGGTGAACAAGGCGAGAAAAACGACCGTCAGCCGCAGAAAAGCGTCTGATATATGCCTGTCGAAATAATAAAGACGGTTTCGAGAGCGGATGACCATGATTCAGTTCTTTCGTCCGGCTCGGCCCGTCGGTGCTTGTCCGATCAGGTCGATGAACACGAGAAAGCCGCAATAGGGGCAGCGCACGGCGTTGGGCTTGGCATTACAGCCGGGGCACGTCTTCGTGGGGGCCCCGATGATGTGATCGCCGCAGACGTCGCAGGTGACCGTTCCCTCGGCCCATTCGATCCTGGCGTGGCAGTTCACGCAGCGCAGAAGGTTCAGACGCGCGACGAGATGATAGGCGGTTCGCACCATGAGATTCACGGTGAGGAAAAAGAGGGAGACCACGAGGTAGACCGGCAGAAACACCAGCTTGAAGACGAGCCGGACCTCGATTTTCTCTTCGAAAATGACGTAAAAATCGGAATTCACATACCAGTTGTAGATCTTCACATAGTCTTCGAGAATCCTGGGAATGCTCAGCAGTACGATGATCGCGACGGCCAGACCGGCCAGCATGGCAATGGCGAGCCAGACGAACGCTTCGAGCACTCCTGTCCCGACGAACACCTTGCCCAGATGGCCGAAAAAGTAGCCGATGGCGCGCAACTCGAGAAATCCCGATACGTCATTCATCCGCGTTCCTCATCCTCCCCTTCGGACTTCATTCTATCACGCATTTCACCTGATGTGGCCCCGACTTCTCGTACGGCCAGAAGTTGCATCGTGCACCGGCGGAAAATGGTGAGAGACGCGGATCCCAGCAACAGAAATTTCAAGGAGGCCACGAGAATGGCGATCGTCCGGGAGGAGATATTCACCGCCGAGGCGGTGACC
>MWAR01000468.1 GCA_002068715.1 bacterium ADurb.Bin374 | reverse complement strand
AGACTGTTTGGATGTGTCCGAGAACAACCTCTGCGCCTCTGTGTCTGTGTGAAACGATCTTTGTATATCCGTGATTCGGCAGTTGTGAACGCGAATTTCACGGCAGGATCGATCCTGATAGAATGGGAAGCGAGAAACGGGTTCGGATCTGCAGGCAACATCGAGAGGAGACACCACGATGGTAATCAGACACATGCTGGTTCTGGCCGGAATTCTGGCCTTCTGGTCAGCCGCTCCGGCGGCGGCATGGGAAGCGGCCTTTCACAAGGAGGGGGCGAACGGCTGGTTTCGGCTGACCGTACCGCCGAGCGAACTTGCGGACTGCTCGGCCGTAGAAGTGAATCCCGAACCTTCGGACGGCATGCTGTTCCAGGTGACCACCGGAAGCTCCCGCCAGGATCTGCGTTCCTCACGAGCCCAGATCATCGCCTGCCGACAGAACATGCGGGTCCTCCAGGGCGCTTCCGAGATGTACGGGATGGACCACGAAAAGCCTTTTACGGGCTCCGACCAGGAATATATCGATACTTTATATAAAAACAAATATCTTTACTCCCGCATTTCCGGTCCGTCCGGCCGATGCCGTTACCGGTTCGTCACGGATTCCCACGGTTCGAAAACCGTCCGGTGCGACGCCCACGGCACCATCGAGCCGGAAGCCGACGAGCGCGAGCAGATCCGAAAAGCCGATGAGGAAAGCCTGCTGGAAACCCCATCGCTCCTGGTTTTCGGCCGCTGCCGCGGTGCCGGCCCCGCCCGTCTCCGTCTGCACGACCGGCGCGACGGCCGCCTGCTGCGCGAGATCACCCTCGAGATTCCAGCGAACACTGTCACCGACGACCCGCGCGTGCGGGACGACTGGTTCGACACCTGGAAACGCCGCATGATCGTCCTGGAACGCCAGACTCCTGCCGACAGCCTGTTTTCGTATCTGGCCCGCCAGGTCCCTCTCCGGCTCGGCCTCATCCGCGACGAACCCGAGCAGGACCGCGTGCCGATCTTCCGCCGGCGCGACACTCCAGACGCCGATCTGTATTCCCTCACCACGGGGGCGCTCGCCATCCAGGAGGCGCTCCAGCTCGACCGGATGAGCAGGCCGCCCGCATCGGCCACAGTCGCCGACCAGGCCGACCCGATCACGGTGCTGTCGGGCCCCGAAATCAAGTCACACCCCTACGAGACGATGCTCTCCGGCCGAGAGCCCCGCGGCGTGCAACTCGACCGGCTAGTTCCGGCCGAGTTCTACGCCTGTCACTTTTCGAACATCAACAGCCAGATCGCGTTCGGCGATCTGCTCGACCAGTGGGGAACCAGCCTCCTGCACACCCTCCAGGCCGCGGCCCACGACGCACGTGTGAAGGAGAAGCTGCTCGATCAGCTGTGCCTAGAAACATCCGAGCTGACGCGCTTGTTCGGCGACCGGGTGATCGCCGACCTCACCATCTGTGGCGCCGACCCCTTCCTGCACGAGGGAACCGATCTCTCCGTGCTGTTCACGGTGAAAAACCGGGCCCTTTTCGACATGATGGCCCAGAAACGTTTCGCCGCGGCCCACGAGCGGTTCCCCCAGGCCCGTGAGGAACGCCTCGACTTCGACGGCATCCAGGTTTTCGCCCTCACGACCCCCGATCGTCATCTCCACTCGTTTTCCTGCATGCTCGACGGGGTTTCGGTCTACTCCAACAGCAACGCCGCCATCGGCCGCATCATCGCAGTGTGGCGCGGCCGCCACCCCTCGCTGGCCCAGGCGGCCGATTACCGTTACATGCGCACGGTATTTCCGCACGATCCGGCGACGGAAGACGTATTTCTCTATCTGTCCGACGCGCATATCCGCCAGCTGGTCGGCCCGGTCTGGAAGATCGCTCGCCGCCGCCAGTTGCACTGCATCGGCAGCCTGCGCCTCCTTCAGAACGCGATCACTCTCTATGCCGACGAGCATCCCGGCAAGACTCCGGCCCTGGCCGATCTCGTCGCCGACAACTGCATGAAGGCGTCGTATCTCTTCTGCCCCGAAGGCGGCACATTCACGCTCGCCTCCGACACCTTAGAGCCGGCCTGCAGTTTTCATGGCCGCCTGCGGTATCTGCAACCGATCATCGAACGCCCGCCGAGCCGGGTCACCAAAGAGGAAATCAGCGAATACAAGACCTTCGTCGACTCCTACAAACAGTACTGGCGGAGGTTCTTCGACCCGGTGGGAATCCGCGGCCGGCTTGCGACCGACGGCATCTCGCTCGAGACCTGCATCCTGCCGCTTGTCGAAAACTCGCTCTACGACGGGTTCAAAACGATGTGCGGCGGCACCCCCGCGTCGCTCGACCTGCCCATTCATCCGAAGACGATCGGTCTCCTGGCCGGCAAACTCAACGGCGATGGCGTCAACACGCTCACCTCCGGCTGGGATGAAACCATCCGACAGCTGATCGCCGGATCGACCCTGACAAAGGATGAGTTCCTGCGCGCGATCGGGCCCGGCTTCGTTCTCGGCCTGGTCGATGGAGACCTCCGGTTCGAGTTCATGCAGGACACCTCGGGGCTCCTGATGATCGACATGGCCCGCGACCCCGCGCGGGCAGCCCTGGCCGGTGTCTTCTTGTATTCCCTGAATCTGCCGGTGTTCAGCGTTGTCCAGGTGCGTGACGAAACCCTCGCGGCCCGCTTCCTGCGCGAGTTTCTCGACCAGCTGGTGCGTCACTCGATGGGCTCCGAATCCCGCTTTTCCGACGGGCTCCGCCTGCGCACCTACGAAACATCCCTTGGAACGGGAAAGCCGAGTTACCATACGCTCGAGCTCGGTCTCTTCGTCGTCCGCTTCCGTTTCTTCTTCGCGATCCATGACGGCGCACTGCTGATCTCGACCCAGCGCGGCGTCCTCGAACGAATGCTGAACGGCCCGGTCGAGCGTCTTCAGACCACCGCCAATCTCGAGTTCAGGCTTCGCTACAAGGCATTCGACCGAATTTCCGAGGCCACCCGCCTCGGCTGGCAGGAGCAGGTGCGCGAAGCCTGTCTCAACAATCTCGGCTCGCTGTATGCCCTGTCACGCCTGCGGGGCATCCCGCTGGAGAGCTGGAGCGACGAGTCGCTGCGGATCAACGGCTACGTGCCTTTCTGCCCCGAGGGCGGCGTCTACCGGGATGAGCCCGGCCATGGTGGCATCATCTGTTCCATCCACGGCACCCCGGAAAAATCCCGCCAGCCCGAATCCGCAGATACAGCCCAGCCTCTGAACCGATTTGTCGACAGCCTCGAGGAGCTGATCGCCTCGCTCGAATTCACCCCCGAAGGCATCTTCACCCGCACCACCATCCGCCGGAAACAGTAGCGCCTACCGGGTGTAAAAGGAACCAATCCGCAGATTCCACAGATGACGCAGATGAAATGCAAAAGGAAATTCTGCGTTTCCCCCCGGCAAAATTCTTGCGCATTTCGCGTGAGGTGAGCGACAATGCAGCCCCAAGCCGACGAATGAAACAGCATCAAGACGCACCAACGACAACTGCCGGGTTCCGATCCCGCGAGCGACGGCGTTTCCAGCTTCTGCAGGCGATCCTGGTGGGCGGCATCGCCGGTATCGTCGCGGTCGCGTTCCAGTGGTCCCTGTTCGAACTCGATCACCTGCGATCACGCCTGCTGCATCCCTTTCTTGAAAACGGCTGGTGGGCGGTCTCCGTTGTTCTGTTGATCTGCGTTTCGATCGTGACCCTGGTCGCCCGCATGACGGCGAGATTCTGCCCCGAAGCATCGGGAAGCGGCATTCCCCACCTGAAGGGCGTGCTCATGAACCTGCGCGAACTACGCTGGTGGCGACTCCTTCCCGTGAAGTTCGTCGGCGGCGTGCTCGCCATCGGCTCCGGCCTCTCGCTGGGCCGCGAAGGGCCGACGGTCCAGATGGGCGGCGCCGTCGGAAAGATGATCGCCGACCGGTTGGGCCTCTCGACGAAAGCGACGCCGCTACTGATCTCAGTGGGCGCAGGCGCGGGCCTTTCGGCCGCGTTCAACGCCCCGTTGGCCGGCTTCCTGTTCGTGATAGAGGAACTCCATTTCGAGCTGACATCCCTGCCCTACGTCACGGCTCTCGCCGCCTCGATCACGGCCGATACACTCGCCCGCTACGTTTCTGGCCAGCTTCCATCGTTCCGCGTCTTCGCGCATGCCACCCCGTCCCTCGCAGCGTTGCCCTGGTTCGCCCTTCTCGGTGTTGCGGCCGGGATGGCGGCGTTTATTTTCAAGCGGGCTCTCATCAGGGGAGTCCGGCGTGACGGCGTTCTAGCATCGGTTCCCGATGCCTGTTTCGCACCTCTGGCCGGGCTTGCCGGCGGTATGGCTCTCGTGTGGCTTCCAGAGATCGCGGGCGCCGGCCACGGAACCGCCGAAATGGTGATCAACGAATCGACCCCGGGTAAACTCGGCCTGAGCTTCGTCCTGCTCCTGCTCGCCGGGAAATTCCTCCTGACCGTTGTCAGCTATCTCGCGAAGGTCCCTGGCGGCATTTTCGCGCCGATGCTCGCGATCGGCAGTCTGACCGGATACGCGTTCGGGCTGGTCGGGAACAGCTTCTTTTCAGGAGTGGTTCACGCTCCCCTGACCGGCATCGTGCTGATCCTGGAAATGACCGCCAACTTCAAACTGCTGTTCCCGATGATGATCGCCTCGCTCATCGCGTTCTACATTTCCGAATGGCTTGGCGGTAAACCGGTATACGAATCACTATTGAACGAAGATCTACGGAAGAGCGGTCCCCCTCCCATCCTGTTCGCAGAGCCGTCGGAGCTGCATCTCATCGTCGAAGAGGGCTCCGAGATGGAAAACAGGGAAATCCGCTCGGTCAGCCTGCCGGAAGGCATTCTCATCGTGAGCATCCGGCGTCTCGGCCGGCATCTTGTTCCCTCCGGCTCGACGATCCTGCATGCCGGCGACGCCCTCGACGTCGTCGTATCGGGCGACGTCAGCCTCTTCACCCAGGAAATTCGCGAACTCATCTCGAAGAAACAGTCCGTTTCCTGATTCCTGCATGACAGAAGCCAATTTCGCGTATCCGTTCGTGCTGGCATGTCGAAGCACGAGAGGCTCTCGCCCCTTTCGGCAAGTTCAAGACAGGCTTCGACAGGTTAAGAGCGAACAGGTGGTTTTCATTCTGCCGGACCAGAGAAGGAAAATTATTTTCCCGTCAGACCGAGTTTCTTGCGACAGTCTTCGCAAAAGAGGCGGGAAGCGATGTAATCGGCGTTCTCGATCACCCGTTTCGCGTCGGTGCCGTCCATTCCCATGCCCTTGGGACCGGCGTCGAAGAATCGGACGGGATGAGCGATGAACAGCAGTTTAAGCCGGTCTTTCTCCTCGCTGGTCGAGACGGACCACGAAAACGTCTTTCCACACTCGCCGCAGGATGTAGTTAGCACTATACCACACGGTTTTCCGCCGCCGCACTTTGAGCAGAGAGACGAAGCATCGACCGTAACCTTCACGGGAAGGTCGCGAAGCGATCGCTTCAGATAGGGAAGCTCCACTGAAAGTTCGCCCGGGCCCTGGTAGGGCAGGTCGGTGACGGCACCGCAGGTTTCGCAGGTGTATTGAACCGACGCGGGCGGCATCGTCATGTCGTAGCACATCGCGCTGTGGAACAGAACATTGTCAGGTTCACGCTGCAGGGCCCGAAGCGACTCGACCAGTGCCTGCCGCTTCCTCTCGTCGGGCTTCCAGGCTCCCGCCTCACTGGCGGCTGC
>MWAR01000467.1 GCA_002068715.1 bacterium ADurb.Bin374 | reverse complement strand
TTCGATCATGCGCGCGTCCGACGGCGGTTTCGTCTACGCGAGAAAGGTGTTCGAAGCGGCTGGGACGATGGAGAAAGTTCTCGTCGAGTATTACGACGCCGGTGTGCTCATCCGGCGGCTTTCGGCAACGAGCGCACGCTGGCTCGGCACGCACTGGCTGCTGAACGGAGTCGTCGACCAGCGATACCGCGACGGGCGCCCAGCCTCCACGGCGACCATTCTCGAGATGCCCGTTGCCGGCATCAGGGAAACGCCCGCCGACTTTGCGCGCCAGAGCAAACGCCCCAACGAGATGAGCTACAGCGAGCTCAGCAAGCGCATCGAGACGTATGAACGGACCCAGTTCATGGAAACGACGGAGCTGAAAGTCGATCTCGCGATGAAGACCTCGCTGCCGTTCGCGAGTTTTTTCTTCGCGATCATCGGCGCCAGTTTCGGCCTGACGAGTTACCGCAGCGGTGCCTTCATCGGCTTCGGCGTGGCAATCATGATCATCTTCATCTACTACGTGCTGATGAGCATCTCGACCGCCCTCGGCAAGTCAGGGGTGCTTCCGGTCCTGCTTTCGGCCTGGATGCAGAACATCATCTTCGCCGTCGTCGGGTCGTATCTCGTTTCCAAGATCAATGCCTGATCCGCGCAGTTCCTCGATACGGTCGTTTCGGCAGGTGACGGTTCAGACGTTGCTCACCTGCGTTCTCCTGGTTCTCACGTTCCCCACCGTCTGCCGCGCGGACTGGGCGCCGGATATCCAGCTGATCGTCACGGGGAATCTCGCCGGAAATATCGCGTCCCTGTCGGAAGCGGGGGAAATCACGCCTGCCGGCTGTTGGAGCGTTCCCGAGCTGCTCCGGAAACTCCGCCGCGAGCCCCACACATCATCCCTCGTCATCGGCGTCGGCAACGATGCGGATTTCCGCTTGCCCCTGACGATTGCCGGCGGAGGGTCGGTCGAGCGCAGCTGGGCGACCACCGCCGGCATCGACGTTCTCACGCTCGGCCCCGCCGATCTCGCCGCCTGCGGAACCGCGCGGTCCATTCCCGGTGATTTGCTCAAGCGGATCTGGACGAATGTCTCGACGGCTACAGGCGACCAGGTTTTTCCCGGCTGGAAGCGAACCCGGATTTCGAATCGGAGCCTCACGATCGCCTCGTTCATCAGCCGATCCCGACTCGACGACGTTCCCCTTTCCCGATGGCGTCAACTGGTCGTCGAACCGCCTCTCCACGCGTTGCACCGCATGCGGGCCCAGGCCCCCGATTCCGACCTGAAGATTCTCGTCTGCCATCTCGATGACGACGATTTCGCAGACCTCTCCGGGGCCGCCCGCGCCGACGAGCTGCTGCTCCGGGTTTCTACAGATACGATCGAACGGCCGGCCGGCTTCGAAAAGCCATCAACTGGACCGGAAACGCATATTGTCGGGAATGGGAGCCGCTCGCTCCTCGTCATCCGCAGGTTTTCGGCCGAAGGCGGCCGAACCGACGTCGAGACACGACGCCTACCCCTCGGGAAGATGCGCACACCGAACGTCTCCCCCGCCCTGTCATCATTGGCTTCGACGCTTCATCGCCCTCTCCGCGTCATCAACACCCTCGAATATTCCGATCCTCCGCCCTACCAGCCGCTCGCAAATACCCATGCCGGGATCGTCCGGCGGGCCATGCGGGCCGACATCGCGCTCGTCGCGCATGCAAGCGGATCATCATGGTTCCGCGACCGCGTCATCACCCCGCTGTCGGTTTTTTCCGCCTTCGGAAACAGAAGGCTCCGCCTGTACAACCTTCCCGGCTCGGCCGTTCGTCAGTTGTTTTTCAAGCTTCTGCATGGTAGCTTTTCAAGTAGGATCGGCTCCGCCGGGATCGTTCTCTCCCTCTCCACGGGCATGCCGAAAAACCTCGTCATCAACGGGCAACCCCTCGATGAGCGAGGAGTGTACAAGGTCGCCGTTTCCGATGATCTGTTCGACGATCCCTCGGTCGTGGCCATTCTCGGCGAAAATGACGTTCCCGGCGAACGCGGCATGACTCTCTGGAACGCATGGATCGACGAACTCCCCGGACTTCCCCGCCCCTTTGAACTTGCACGATGACAAGGACGCACGATGACTCACCCAAACCTGCCGAAACGAACGCCTCCAGCTGTTCTTGCCTTCATCCTGCTGGCCATTTGCACCGCCTCGTCCTCGGGGGCTGACATCGTCATGTCAGATATCTCCACCCCGTCATCCGCCCTCGCATCGACATCCGTTCCCACGGCAACCTGTTCCGAAAAGCTCGCGAGCTGGACGCCGGACCCTGTCGTGACGGCCGAGCTCGCCTCTTCCCCACAGCTCCTCAAACAGAAGCTGGAAGAGGCAATGCGGGTTGTCGTGAAAGATCCGAAACTTCTCGACATCCGGATCATGGAATATTCGCCCGAGTATACAAGCCGGGGACGGCTCAAACAGGTGATCGTCAACACCGAGGGCGGAGAGGTCGACGGGCTGATTCTCCATCGGGCGTCGTTCGATTTCGATGACGTCCAGCTCGATACGACCAAGCTGCTCCGCGAGGCGAAGATCGACACGATTGCGGTCTGCAACATCGATATGGACGTGCTCATCCTTGAATCCGACCTGAACGCCTATCTGGGCGAAAAAGCTCGCAAAATCAAGGTCGACAACCCCCGAGTCGAGCTTGCGACCGGCCAGCTGAGACTCTCCGGTTCAACGAAATACTCGCTGGTCAAAGTGAATTTCTGGGCCACCGGCAACTTCCAAGTGCGCAATTCCCAGCAGATCTGGTTCCACGCGAACAAGCTGAAACTCAACAGCATGAGCATGCCGCGCGCGTTCGTCGGCACCATAATCAAGCGGATCAACCCCGTGCTAAATCTGGAAAAGTTCCCCTTCCGTTTGAATCTGAAGGAAATACGCATCGAGCAGGGCGCACTTCACTTCATCAGCACCCGCAAGGGCGAGTGACGAAGCCGCAGAAACCGCTTGCGGCATGAAGCTGTGCCTGAGAGGAGGCCTGCCATGCCGGCATGTAAGCATCGTTTCACCCGCGGATTGTCCGTCGTTTTTCTCGCCCTCGTCTGTATCGCCGTGCTGTCTCTCGCCGGCCACGCCGACGTCGAGCGAATAGCGCCGCCGCGGCGCGGAATCACCGTCGAGGTCATCGGCGACGAGCGCGGAACGCTGTCTCTGTTCTCCACCGGCAGCGGCTGGTGGGAAAGCAGCCG
>MWAR01000466.1 GCA_002068715.1 bacterium ADurb.Bin374 | reverse complement strand
TTCGATGCCCTTCGTCATCCTGAACAGTTTCATCACCCTGCTGGTCATCATGGCCGGCATTGCCATAATAGCGCTCCGCGACGCTCTGAAGAGTGTCTCCCGCCTTCACGACGTAGATCACCAGCTCTTCGTCGATGGTATGGAGGGTCTTGAACTCGTTCGGATTGATCACGCGGGGTTTCGTCGCCGCTTCCGGAGCGGGTGCCGGAGAGGTTGCCGGAGCAGGATTCTTCGCGACGACTGCCGTGGAAGGCTTTTTTGATGCCGGGACCGCGCCTGCCGGAGCGACGGGAGCAATTCCGCTCTTCGCCGGTACGGGGCCGACACCGGCAGTTCTGCCGGATTTCGAGGCGGGAGCAACGACATTCGCAGGCTTCTTCTGCGGCACTGCAGCGACTGTCTTCGGAGCCGACGGCCGGACGGCCTCATTCTCGAAGGGGATTTCCCGCGGCGGTGCATCGGAGCCGGGCTCCGGAGCGACTTCGGTATACAGTGTCGTGACGACGCCGTCGGGGCTCTTCACGGCGGCCTGACGACTGCCGGCAAACGGTTCGGACCAGATTTTCCGGCCGTCGATACGGGCGAACGCCCTGACCAGTTCGGGTTTGCCGCTTGCACTCATCGGAACTTTCAGACGGAACGTCCGCAAGGCCCCGCCCGCGATGTCACCGGACGGCTTCAGCACATACGTCTTCACGCCCTTTGAGCCCTGGACTTCGACCCCGACGTCATACCGACCGGCCTTGAGGGCGCCGGGATCCTGGTTGAAGACGTGCGCAAGAACGATGTTCCTGCCGTCGACGATAGCCGTCTTGCCGCCGGGAAGGCGCTCGAGAACATATCCGCCGACGACGGGTTCGGCCGCAAGCGGGGCACCGAGCGAGAGCAGTCCGGCCAGCAGGCCGAGATTCCGAATGGTTTGCCTCATGTTCGTTCGTCTCCTGAAAGCGAGGTCGCGTATTCTCTGAGAAGCTTATCGGCATGATGCGGCTCACGCTTTAGGAGTTCGGTCCGTGAAGGCGAAAAAATGAAAGGGCCCCCGAGGGGGCCCTTTTCAGCAGTCCTGTATCAGTTTTCTTCGTAGACCGTCACAGGGGACCAGGCACCCTGCATCAAAACAGGCAGCACGGGATCGGCCCGCAGGGAGATCGTGACCTTCGAGGTCTCGGCCGTGACGGCTTTGGATGTTTTCCCCATGCCGTAAAACGGGACGAACGGATTCCTACCGACGCGGAACGGACTGGATTTGGCAGTAACGATGCGCAGTTTGTCGATAACAGGGGGAAATCCTTCCCGGGCCAGCTTGTCGATATCGGCCGCCGTCAGGCGGACCTCCCCTTTTCCGATGCCCACCTTTTCGGATACTTTGCTGGTGCCTGCATAGGTCTGCATCTCGGTGACCATCTTACGCATCTCCGTGTTCAGCCGGCGTTCTTCCTCAAGCCTTTTTCGCAGGACTTCGGCTTCACCGAAGTAGCTGCTCATCGCCATTTCGCTCGTTGCAGTGACGATGCCGCGCGAGTCGCCGCGCTGGCCGATATAGTTGATCAGGATGATCCCCGCCACGAACAGATACCCGATGCCGAGGAACAATTGGGATCTCTGCTTTTCACCTGCCACAGCCGACATTCCTCCGGGATTCAAGTAACACCACGGCGTTGCATACCATAGCGCGTCGCTCCCCCACCGCATCGAAGCCCTCGTTCGTGCCGGCTTTCACCGAGACTCTGCTTCTGTCGATACGCAGGCCCCGTGCGAGCGACTCGCGAATGGCTTCACGGTGAGGAGAAATCTTCGGACTCTCACAATGTATCATAGTATCGATGTTTACAACACAAAAACCGGCTTGATCGATGAGATTCATGACCCGCTCAAGCAGCAGCATCGACGAAATACCGTGATAGGCGGGATCAGTGTCTGGAAAGAGCATGCCGATGTCTCCGAGCGCCGCGGCTCCGAGCAGGGCGTCCATGACGGCATGAAGCAGCGCATCGGCATCGGAGTGGCCCTCGAGACCACTGGTGTGGGGAATGCGAACACCCCCCAGCCACAGCTCACGGCCAGGAACCAGTGCATGAATATCGTTGCCGAAGCCGATTCTGAGCCCGCTCATCCCGTCGTTCACGCCGCGGCCTCCCCGCCCTGTCGAACGGCAGACCGCGCCGCGACGCGAACCGCGGCTGCCCCCCGCGCGAGTTCGTCGTGCCGCAACAAGGCGTCGAGATCGGGCGAGGCTTCAAAAGGAATCTCATCCATCACTGAACGGATCACGGCCGGAATATCGGTGAAACCGATGTCTCCGCGCAGGAACGCCGCAACGGCGACTTCGTTCGCCGCGTTCATCGCGCAGGGAAGGCTGCCGCCCCGCCTGCCCGCCTCGTAGGCATAGGAAAGGCAGGGAAAATCCGCCATGCGGGGCGGCTCGAACGAAAGCGCGCCCAGCTTGAGCAGATCGAGCCGTTCGCCGCTCGCTTCCCACCGCTCGGGATAGCTGAGCGCATACTGGATCGGCAGGCGCATGTCCGGGGCGCCGAGCTGGCCGAGAAACGAGCCGTCGATGAACTCGACCAGCGAATGGATGATCGATTGCGGGTGGACGACCACTTCTATACGGTCGAAGCCGATATCGAACAGCCAGTGGGCTTCGATGACCTCCAGGCCTTTGTTCATCAGCGTCGCCGAGTCGATCGTGATCTTGCCGCCCATGTCCCAGTTCGGGTGCCGGAGGGCTTCCCCGGGCGTCACCTGGGCGAGACGGCTGGTGTCGGTTTTCCGGAACGGGCCACCCGACGCCGTCAGGACCAGTCGCTTGATCTGGCTCCCGTCCTTGTGGCCATCGGCGAGGCACTGGAAAATAGCGGAATGCTCGGAGTCGATCGGGATCAGGGGAACGCCTTT
>MWAR01000465.1 GCA_002068715.1 bacterium ADurb.Bin374 | reverse complement strand
GGAGATTGGTGATCGTCGGCAGGCGAACGAAGAGGAGCATCCGTTCAAACCCGGAATGCCGCGTGTCGGATCCGCCGTGCGATTCCGCGAGAACCGTGCGGAGGTCTTCCAGGGGCCGCGGCGTCACGATGCCGCCCTCCCTGACGCCGATCAGGGACTCGATATCGGCATACTCGATCGCGCACGGAATGCGCGTCGTGGGGAGGACGCCGGTCGGCAGAAGAGGGCGCTGGAGCAGGGCGTTGACGATCGAGGATTTGCCTGCGTTGAACTCGCCCATGAACGCGATGGTGAGCGGATTTCCTGCGGTCGCCGCAATGTTTTTCCAGGCTTCGGAAAGCACGGCGTGCCGTTCTTCGGAGACGGCCTGGAGGGATTTTCCGACGATGGCGGAAATTCCCGCCCAGCTCAGGCTCGTCAGGGCCGGCGGAATCCTGCCTCTGAGCTCGTCCAGGCGGAGCCGCAGGGGGTCGGCCGTCGCGTCTTCGATCAGCGTCGATGCCCTGATCAGCTCGGCGCGGGCATCCCGATGATGCTCGACGGCGGCCTCTTTTTCGGCGAGGATGAGACGGAGTTCCGCCACGAACCGGGTCGCTTCCGGGTGACAGGCGTCGTCTCCCGGGCTGGTCAGCAGCCTGAGGCAGCTTTCCGGCTTCTCGCGCGAGGGCTTCCCGTCGAGGTGCGATTCGATGATGGCGATACGGCGCAGGACGTCCCGGTGCATGACCGTGCGCTCTTCGGGGGTGATGCCATCGAGCAGGGCGGCCGCTTTTCCCGATTTACCGGCTCGCCAGAGGAGATGGGAGAGAACGCCCCGCTCGTCGGACGTGAGGTCGAATTCGGCGCAACCGGCTGATTCGAGCCATTCGAGGAGTTTCAGTTCGTTCCCGCTCGCCGATGCGAGACACATCAGCGGCATCGCCGCCGCGCGGCCCCGGGCAGGCCAGAGACGGTGGAAGGCGGTGACGAAATCCCCGTCGAGAGCGAAACAGGCGGCTTCGGCCAGGATCGAGATCAACGGATCGAACCAGGTTTCTCGGCGCGCCGGGTCGAGCAGGTTGAGGGCCGCCTCCCTGTCATCGTCGAACAGCGCGGCAACGAGTTCGAGCGTCAGAACCCCGGGAGAGAGCAGGGCTTTCCGAATGGCGGGCCATTCGGGCCTGATGCAACCGTCGCGCAGGACCGGGGCGATGAAGAGCTGCTCGAGCCAGCCCGGCCACTCGCCGGCACGGCAGGGCCGCTGGATACGGCAGACGAGGCCAAGTCTCGCGCATGCCTGGGTGAGTCCCGAGATATCTCCGCTCATCTCGTTCAGGAGGATTTCCGCCTGACGGGTCCTGCCCGCGCAGATCATCGAGATGATCATCATGAGCTGTTCGTTTTCACCCCGAGATTGGCCCGATGCGGCGATCAGGTCGATCGCCTCGGCTGGGTTTCCGGCCGCGTTCATCAGGGCCGCCTGCCGACAGACGATCGCGGGGTGACCGGGGAAGGCGCGGGCAAGCTCCTCCATGACGCGCGCGGCTTCAGAGGCTTTTTCCATGCTGCAGTCGGGCAGCAGGACGGCCGGCCAGGACGCGCCGCGGGGAACGATGCCGAGCATGCGCAGACGGACCCGCGATGCAGCTTCGGCGACGTAGCCGGGCTGGGTTTCGGGCGCGGGCACGAACGCGATCGTTTCCACCCGCCCCTCGTGAGCGGCCCGGAGCTCGAAACGGCCAGGAGTGCAGGAGAACAGGGCGATATCGTCATACGCGAGATCGAGATCGAACCCTTCGTCCAGGAGGGCGGACGGGCGGCAGAGCGCGATGCCCCTGGGATGTGCAACGAGGGCCCCTTCGCCGTCTCCGCCGTCTTCGATCGAAATGCGCCCCCAGAGGGTGACCTCGTAGGCATCCGGTTCGATGTCTGGATACGCCTTGGCAAGACGGGAAATGGCACGCGCGAGCGTCATGCCGTCCGCCCCGTTTTCAGCGTTTCGAGTCCGAGCCTGAGTGAAGATATTTCACATGGTATTATTTCTAGTCGTTTTATATTGCATTCGTCGGATGATGAATTTCGGGAGGCGGCAACGGCTTCCCGGATGACGGAGAAACCCTGGTCGAAGCGCACCGAAAGGTCACGCTTCCACGTCTGGGATATTTCTGCCCGACGTCGGACGATCTCGTGCCGCAGCTTTTTCTTCCCTTCCGCGATCAGGTGCTCGAGGTTCGCCGTCACCTCGCGCGTCATGTCGCCCGTCAGGCGCGCCGCGAGCGATGCGCCGAGCGAGGCCGCTGCGAACAGAAGGTTTCCCTGAAGCAGGAAGGCAACAGCGGCGAGTCTGCCGAATCCGGAAACGAACTGCCGGGCTTCGAGACCCAGCGACACCGATTCGATCTCGAAATCCTTTCTGAACTCGACGAGCGGCGCCGCCGCGCACGGCCGGCCGAGAGAAATGCGTGAGTCGAATCGGGCCAGCTGTTGCGACAGCTCGCGGGAGCAGTCGGCAGCAAGTGGCCGGATGGCCCGGCTGATCCGGTCGAAGATGTTCTCGGCTTCGATCAGGATCTGATCGCGGACGAGCTGATGAAGGCCGGCAATTTTCGCTTCGTCGAGCGAGTCGCTCGACAGAACTGCCTCGACGGCAGCGCGAAGCGTTCGATGCTCCGCCGACGGAGGAACGGCACCCCGTGCCGCCGCGGCTCTCCGCCCGGAAGGCGGAGACAGGGGCCGATCGGCCTCCGCGGCGCGGGCCGTCTCGAAAATGAGGCTTTCGACGCCGTTGGCGAACCGCGTGAGAATGCGTTCTCGATCGGTCTCGAGCGTTTCGATCTCGCGCTCGCGTTCATCGGTGGCCTGCTCAGCCTCGTGCCGGCTCCGGTCGAGCGCCGCCGTCAGCATGGCATGGCCTTTTTCCAGGTCGTCCAGCATCGACTCGAAGCGAGCCAGGGGGATCTCGCACAAGGCATCGCGCCGGCTTTCCACGAGGTCGACCGAGAGGCCGTTCAGCAGATCCGCGACGCCCGACCTGCTCCAGGCCTCGTTGTCGCCGTTTCGGCGAGCTTCCAGCGCGGCCTTCGCGGAAACGCCCCAAAGCCGGATGTCCGGGTGGATCTCGGCGAGGTTCCTGCGGCAGTATTCGACGGCTTCCTTTCGCTGAGCTTCGTCAGGGATGCGGTCGATGCCGTTGACGACGAACCAGCATTTCCTGATATGGTGCTTCAGGACGCCGTTCTTCAGGAACCGCACTTCCGAATCGGATAGTGGCTGGCCGGCGTTCAGAACGAAAATGACCCCGTCCGCGCGCGGGATGAACTCCTCGGTGAGCCGGCGACGCACCTCATCGGTGTCGTTGACGCCCGGCGTGTCGATGATGACGACACCGTCGCGCAGAAGGGGGAGGGGCCAGCCGATCTCGACGTGGTCGACGAGGTGGGCGGATGGGTTCCTGCGCGTGACCCATTCTTTCAGGGTGCTCGGGTCGACCTCCTTCGCGGCGCCGTCACGATCATGAGCGATGGCGATGGGAGCGTCGGCATACCGGATCAGGCACAGCGCTGCCGTGCAGACGAGCGCCGCTCGCGGCAACACGTCTTCGCCGAGAAGGGCGTTGATTAGCGTCGATTTTCCCCGCTTGATTTCTCCGAGAACGGCCACGGAAAAACGCTCGGAAAGTACGCGCCGTTCCAGTTCGCCGGCAGAGCGTATCAGCGCGGTGAAACCGAGTTCACGGGCAATCTCGGCGGCTTTGCCGAGCAGTTCCAGCAGCTGTTTCTGAAATTCACGATAGGTTGCAAGATCCATGTTCTATGATCCGCTCCGAAGTTCGGAAAATCATATCACACGCTCTCTCCATGCTGATGTTTTTGTTTCGGGACGAATCGTGTATAGTGGAGTCATGCCTGAGCAGCTCACGGTCGTCACGCCTGAAAACATCGAGCTCCGATTCCAGATGGCGGGGCTGTATTCGCGCGGCCAGGCTCAGTTTTACGACTTCTTCTACCAGATCGTCGCCAGTATCGTCCTTCACGTGAGTCCGCTCTTCATCGGACTCGGTGGATACGGCTACTCCGGCATCTATGCCGCCTACTCGATCATCGTCTATTTCCTGCTTTTCTGGTGCTATTACCCGTTTTTCGAACTGTATTTCGACGGCCAGACGCCAGGAAAGCGCAAACTCGGGCTCCGCGTCGTCACGGCCGACGGCGGGCGCGTCGGGTTCGCGGCATCTCTCGCGCGGAACATCATCCGCGTCGTCGACTTTCTGCCGGTCTGTTTTCTGATAGGCATGGCATCCATTCTTTTCTCTGAGCGCCACCAGCGGCTTGGCGACCTCGCCGCCGGAACGATCGTGATCCGCGACGCCGAGGATCTGACGAAGGTTGCCGGAACCGGAAAGCCCGATGAACACTGACCCCTCGACGACGAACGGCTTTTCCGACTGCCTTTCGCTGATCGAGAGTTCCGATCCCGCATCGAGGCGGAAGGGCGTCGCACAGCTCGAACGCTTTCACGAGCCGCGTGCCCTTCGCGTCGCCCTGTCGCTTTCGAAAGACCCCGACGAAGGCGTCAGGGAAACGGCAGTCGAGGTTGCCGCCACCCTCAGGCGCGCCGGTGTCTCGACCGAGAAGCCGGGAAAAATGAAGCCCGCCCGCCAGGTGGCGACGGACACCCTGCTCTCGTCGCCGGAAGTCATGGACGAGGTGTTTTTCCTCTGGCGACGGAACCGGAAAAACATCATCAAGGCCTGGCTTCTGTCCGACCTCCCGCAGATTCTCATCTGCCTCTCGATTTTTGCGACGCACGGCCTGATAAGGAACATGCCGTTCTCCAGTTCGACGGTCGACGGCCTGATGGCGATCATCTTTCTCGTCATCTGTTTTCTCGGCCGCCCCTTTGCCTGGATGCTGACGGGAAGAGCCTTCACGGCGTCGTTCCCGGACCGCCCCTCCCAGACCGTCGCGAAACGCCCGATGCGCCCAGTCGAGTATCTCGGGCTTCTGCAGATGAACGTGATCGCCCAGCTTCCGCTCGTTGGCGGGGCGGCGCTCCTGTTTTACGCGCCGCCCATCGACGCGGGGTTGTATTTCATCGTGTATCTGTTGTTTTTTCTTGCATATCACAGTTTCACCTGCACCCTCATGCCGCGCCAACTGATCTCGAACGCCGATGTTTTCGTCACCCTGCGCGGCCTGTTCTGGGACGGTTTCGACGGCTGGAAGTTCCAGCGGACCCTGTACATGTCCTTCCTCTGGATGATGACGTTGCTGTATTTCGCCATCATCGTCAGCGCGATCTACCTCCTGGAGATATTCCATATCCGCAACGCAGGATTTATATTTCCGGCTATTGTCATCATGGCGGACACGCTTGTCGATACGTTCTGGATGGGGTGGCAGATCACCGTCGCCAGACTTATTCCAGGCGACGTTCTGAGGAAGAGATCGGTATGAAACATCCGATGTCGCGCGCGAATCGTCCGATACGAGTATATATCATATGGCATATATTATTCGTCGCGACTTTTCTGTCGCCCTGCGCCTGCATCGCCGGCACGATGACGTGCAGAACCCTGAAAAACGTATCGGCGGACATCTCAACTTCCGTGGCCGACCTGGCACGGGGAGACGCCCAGCCCGACGACCGGCTGTATCAGCTTGCCGGGCAGTTTCAGGGCATCGATGCGTTCC
>MWAR01000464.1 GCA_002068715.1 bacterium ADurb.Bin374 | reverse complement strand
GGCGCCCGCCGGCCGCCCTGGCTGGGGCTTGGAGAAAACCGATGGTTCGGCACGATGCTTCTCGCCATTCTCCTGACCCAGGCGGCCATCGTCCAGTGGGGTGGCACCCTGTTCCGGACCGTGCCGCTCTCCCTTACGGAATGGGCCGCACTGATCGTCGGAACATCCCCACTCCTCATTGTCGGCCGCGCGCTCGGCTATCCGGGTCTCCGGCGACGGACGGGCTGAAAACGGCTCACTCCGTTTTGGAGAGCCCGGCAAGAGGCAATGGAGTCACCCGTTTTTTCAGGAGCCCCATGCAGGTCAGGGAAACGGCGACGAACAGGATGCTGAAGCAGACGGCCTGAAGGTCGAAGGGCACCAGCAGAAGTGTCGAGACGAACTCGACGCCGATCAGAACGAGCAGGAATCGGACGACGTTTTCCCTGGCCTGCCACGAACAGAACGCAGCCCCGAGCGGTGCTCCGAAGGCCACGATCGGAGTCGCGCACAGCCACATCGGCAACACGCCGGGAGCGAGGGTTCCCGACACCAGTCTGAACAGGAAGCCGATCGTCGAGATCGACGCCATGAGAACGACGGTCGTTCGTGTGCCGATCCTCTCGTCGATATCGTAGCGCAGACAGAGCACGACGAAGAGCAGCACGTCGGCGCCGCTTCCGACTAGCGAAGAAATCAGCCCTCCCAGGGCGCCGGTCAGGAAAAAGCCCAACCAGCGACGTCCCCGTGGGATATCCACACTACTGAGTATATTTCGATCCCGCCGGTTGGCGTTCCAGAGAAAATACCCGAAGCACAGGGTGAAGAGGGTGAAAACGATCTTCGGATACGGCGGCGGCACCAGCGGCGCAAGCCAGACGAGTCCCGGAATCAGCGTCACCGCGGCCCCGGCGAACGCCCAGCCGAACACGCGCGGAAGCCAGGCATACCCGCTGCGGATGATGATGAGCGCACCGCATGTCATGCCGACGGACTGGATTGCAAGGGCGAAATCGCGCGCGGTATCGGACGGAATATGCAGCAGTTTGGTGAAGACTGGAAAGGCGACCGCCCCGCCGCCCTCCGCAGTGGCCCCCGCGATGAACGATCCCGCCGTCATGGTCAGGGAAACGGGCCAATGGGTCGCGAACAGGCTCATGCACCCTGTCCGGAGCATGAAGACGAGCCAACACGCCAGGACGACCCACGAAAAGAGGAAACGACGCGAGAATATCGTCATCCCACCGCCGGTTCTCGTTTCGAGTGAAAAAACAACTTGATCAGTTCGCTCAGAACGATTGCGAGACACCCGGCCCCGAAGGCAACGGCGAGGTCAGTGAGATGCAGCGAGCCGAACTTGAACAAACTCTTCAGGAAAGGCAGGGACAGACAGAGAACGAGGGCGATGCCGGTCCCGCCGAGCACCCACCACAGCGCCTTGTTCGGCTGGCCGAGCGCGGAGATGAAGTTTTTCTGCAGACACCGGTTGCTCAGGATGAGCCCGAAATTTCCCATAACAAGCGTTATAAAACATGCGGCACGGGCCTCGTCGACGGACCGGCTGACGCCCGACACCACCACATAGGCGATCAGCGAGAGGGCCAGAATGCTGGCGCCCTGCAGGATGCTGTGAACGACGGTGCTTCGGTCGAAGAGCGGCTCGTTCTCGGTGCGCGGCGGCCGGCTCATGATGTTCGGTTCCTCGGCTTCGGCCTCGAACACGATGGAGCAGGCCGGATCGATAAATAGTTCAAGAAATACGACATGGACCGGCAACAGCAGGAGTGGCCACTTCAGGAGAACGGGAAGCAGAGACAATCCCGCGATCGGGATGTGGACGGCAACGATGAAGGACATCGCCTTACGCAGGTTGTCGAAAATGCGACGTCCGAGTCTGACCGCCTGGACGATCGAGGTGAAGTCGTCATCGAGCAACACCAGCGACGACGCCTCGCGGGCGACATCCGTGCCGCGGCCGCCCATGGCGACGCCGATGTGGGCCGCCTTCAGGGCGGGGGCGTCGTTCACGCCGTCGCCCGTCATCGCGACGACGTCTCCGTTCGCCTTGAGAGCCTGCACGAGCCGGAGTTTCTGTTCGGGAACGGCCCGGGCGAAAATCGAAATGTTTCTGATACGGCTCTGGAGAGCCGCATCGTCCATCGCATCGAGTTCGGGACCGGAAATCACGTCCTCGGGATTGACCAGCCCGATCTGGCGCGCGATACTGCGCGCGGTTCCGGGATAATCCCCCGTGATCATGATGACGCGGACACCGGCCGTGAGGCATTCCGCAACGGCGGCCGGCACTTCGGGACGCACCGGGTCTGCGAGGCCGAGCAGCCCGAGAAACTCGAACGTCAGGTCATGCTGGCCGTCCGGAAGCTCCTTTTCGGAAAACGTTCCCCTGGCGACGCCGATGACACGCAATCCCTGATCCGCCAGTGTGTTGATCTGTCCGCGAAGGACCTCCAGATCAGCCTCCGGAAGGTGGCAGAGATCGGCAATCGCTTCGGGGGCACCCTTGGCGGCGAGAATCAGCGTGTCTCCGGAAGGCGACCGCCACACGCGCGACATGGCGAGAAGCTGTTCCGAGAGCGGATATTCGCGCACCAGCGTCCAGTCGCGATGCAGGTGCTCGGTCTTGTCGAGCGTCTTTTTTCCCAGCTCGCACATGGCCTTTTCCATCGGATCGAACGGATCGACGGGGCTGGCAAGGATGCTGAACTCGACGAGTTCGTGAAACGATTCAGGGAGCGAATCAGCCCCATGCTCGACGACATGGATCGAGCTGTCCGTCGACAGGTGCGTGACGGTCATCCGGTTCTGCGTAAGCGTTCCCGTCTTGTCGGTACAGAGAACCGTCGCGGAGCCGAGAGTCTCGACGGCCGGCACGCGTCTCGTCAGAACGTTCCGGTGCGACATGCGCCATGCGCCAAGCGCGAGGAAGATCGTGAGAACGACCGGAAACTCTTCGGGAAGCGTCGCCATGGCGAGGGTGAGGCCGGCCAGGAATCCCTGTATCCAGTCGCCATGCGTTAGCCCGTAAACGACGACGACGATGACGCAGGAAACAGCGCCGACGATGCCGAAGTTCCGGACGATGCGGCCCGTTTCCCGCTGCAGGCGCGTCTGTTCAGGCGCGAGGCTCTGCAGGGCCTTGCCGATCTTTCCCATCGAGGTGCGAACACCGGTATGAATGATGCGGGCGATTCCCTGCCCCTTGACGACCATCGACCCCGAAAAGACGAAGGGCGTATCGTCACCGCCGGGCTGCCCCATGTCGGTTGCGGATACGTCAGCCCGCTTTCGCACGGGAACGGATTCGCCGGTGAGAAGCGACTCATCGGTCGAGAGGTTGACGGAATGGAGGATGACGCCGTCGGCCGGGACGCGATCGCCCTCGGACAGAAGGACGATATCGCCCTGGACGACGTCACGGCCGGCGATTCGCTCCTGGGCGCCGTTGCGAATGACCAGCGCGCGGGGACTCGAAAGGTTGCGAAGGGCTTCGAGGGCGTTTTCCGTGCGTTGTTCCTGGTAGAACGTGATGCCCATGATGACGAACACGAAGCCGAGAAGCATCAGGGCTTCCTCGATGTCGCCGAGCACCAGGTAGAGGGCACCGCAAAAGATCAGCAACAGGAACATCGGTTCGCGGACGACCTCCGCGGCGATGTCGAGCAGGCCGCGCTTTTTCGCCAGTGGGAGCTCGTTCGGCCCCCAGCGCTCGAGCGATTCGAGAACCTCTTCGGAGGAAAGACCTCGGATGTTTGCCGGATCGAAGGGGGGTGGTACGTTCATGGCACAGGTCTCCAGTCGTGTAATGTTCAGCTGAACAGCTGGGGCCGGTCACGGCGTCCTGTGGTAAAACCACACGGGCATTGTGCACGAGCGGAATTTTATAGTCAATAGTATCGCTTTTCCTTTAACGTCCATATCGGCGAAGCCGTGACACAACGCATGCAATTGCATGTCGGAGGGATCGTGATCCGCCCGGACTCCCCATGATGACGCATGCGAGATATTTTTTGATCCGGCGACTTTGCGATGAATTATCCCGGGTTCGTTGCCGTAGCGGTTTGGCCGACATATAATGCAAACAATCAGCTACCAATCGAAGGGAAAGTGATATGAGCGAACGAACGAACAGAACGAGGCTGACAGCGCTCTTGCTGGTGATTTCGCTACCTGTGTTCATCCTTTCGGGTACCCTGCAGGCAGCCGCGGTCGGTCAATCGGAGGGCGTTGCCGCTGCCGAAGCCGCTTTTCTCAAGAAACATTCGGTCGTTCCCCGCGATCTGTACAAGCTCGCTCATGAAGCGTTCACGGCGGGCAAGGTGGATGAAGCTCGCCTGTATGCCCTGCGTATCTTCTTCGATGGATTTCGCAGCAGCAATCTGCTCGACCTGCTCGGCGGCATCGAACTCAAGGCTGGCCAGCCCCTCCTGGCTGGCGAGTGGCTCAGAAAATCTCTCTGTCTGAACCAGGACGACCCCACGGCCCGCCAGATGGGGATCTT
>MWAR01000463.1 GCA_002068715.1 bacterium ADurb.Bin374 | reverse complement strand
CGGCTCAGCGAGCCCGGCGGCGATCTCGGCCTTGCGATGGCCCTCGTCGGAAGCGCCTGGGACAGGCCGGTTCCCCGCGACCTCCTGATGGCCGGCGAACTGACGCTTTCGGGCGACATCCGACCGGTTTCCGGCATCGAGCGCCGCCTGGCGGAAGGCCGCCGGTTCGGCTTCACGCGCTTCCTGGTCTCGGAGGCCGGGGAATCCCCCAAGGGTGCCGATATCACGCGCGTCCGGACGATCGCCGACGCCATCCGCTTCGTGTTCCCAGGCGGACGTCCGGCGTCGTCTGTTTCCAGGGAGCAGGGGGAGGAGTGAGGTCATGACCGGAAGGCCAACGTGGCCTGTGGTTGCCGTAGTCTGCCTCGTGCTCATGCTGACCGTGGCCGGTTGGCTCGACAGCACCGCGGCGAACGGCACGTTCGTCTACGCCCTGGACGATGCCTATATCCATCTGACGATCGGCAGAACGCTTGCCGAACACGGGGTATGGGGGGTTTCTCCCCGCGAATTCTCCTCCGCCTCCTCCTCCCCGCTCTGGACGATCCTCCTCGCCCTCTGGTGCCGCCTTTTCGGTGCGAGCGATCTGGCCCCTCTCGCATTGAATGCGTTCTTTGCCTGTCTGCTGATTGTCGTCAGCGATTCCCGGTTGTGCCGTTCCTGGCCCGGCTATGCCGAGCGGCCATGGCATCGTTTCGCGTTCCTGTGCATGCTCATGTTCGCGATTCCGATGCCGACGCTCATCCTTTCAGGAATGGAACACCTTCTCCATGCTCTGTTGGCGGTTCTCTTCGTACTGAAAGCAGTCGGATTTCTCTGGTCCTCCAACGATCATGCCGAGCCGACCCGCACGAGGCGGGAAGTGGGCCGGCGGCGCCCGGATGGCGCAGTTCAGCCGGACCCGACCGAGGGATTCTTCGCGCTTTCGGTGATTGCCGCCCTGACGGTGGCGACACGATACGAAAGCATGGCCCTGGTTGCTCCGGTTCTCTTGATACTGGCCTGGAGGCGGAAGTGGAACCACGCCATTCCCCTGGCCCTGGCTTCACTGCTCCCGGTGGTTCTGTTCGGGATGTATAGCCTTGTGAATAGAATGCCCTTCGTGCCGGCATCGATCCTGGTGAAAACGGTGGGGCTCACTCAGGGAGTTCCCGCGTGGTTTCTGTATACTCCGCTTGTCAAAGCCGCTTTTCAGATTTTCATCTGCCCTCCTCTCCTGATCATGACGGCCCTGGGAATCCTTGCCGTCATCCGTGTGAGACGGGAACCGGACGTCATGCCTCTTCGGGACGCCGGAGCTTCCGGTGTGTTCGCCGCCGCTGCCATCATCCATGCTGACTTTGCCGGCGTGGGGTGGTTCTACCGGTATGAGGCCTACCTGGTGGCAATCGGTATGGTGACCGTCCTGCCGGCGTTTGTGGCTGATATCGGGTTTCGCGCAAAGGCGACCGGCGAGTTGAAACGAACGCATGCCTCTATCCTCTTCGCGCTTGTGCTGCTGTTGTCCTGGCCATTTTTCGTGCGGGCGGCGCGGTCCCTTGCCGATACGCCGCTCGCGTATCGAAATGTCGGTGACCAGCAGATTCAGCTGGCGAGATTTCTCGCCGCGAAGGGTACGGGCAGGACCATCGCGTTGAACGATATCGGCGCCGTCGGATACTATTCCGACACGCCGATGTTCGACCTGTTCGGACTTGCCAGCCCCGAGATCTATCATGTCCGGATCCGTCGCGAGTATTCGACGGAAACGATCGATCGCCTCGCCAGACAGGCCGGCGCGGAAACAGCGATCTTGACCCCCGACTGGTACAGACCGTTCGGCGGCATACCCGCCTCCTGGACGCAGGTGGCGACGTGGAAGATCGAAAACAACATCATCTGCGGCAGCGATACGGTCGCATTTTATGCGATCGCATCCAATGCCAGGGATGATCTGGAACGCAGGCTGAAAGAGTTCGGTCCGAGCCTGCCGCCCGACGTGACGGCGGCGTTTACCGGTGATCCGGCGAGGAAATGAGCCGGGCGGTGCTCCAGGAACGATAGGGGGTCCCGGCCAGGCTGGAGTTGTAGTAGCGCGGGTCGCCGGTCACTTCACGGCCGGTCCAGGGCGGGAGGTCGATGTGCGCCCGCTCGTCGGCGAGTTCTATTTCTGCAACTATTAAACCCTCGTTCTCGCCCGCGAACTCGTCGATCTCCCATCTCATGCCGGCGAACCCGACGGTATACCGCGTCTTCTCGATCAGGGGCCTGCTGCAAAGATTTTCGAGCATCTCCCGGGCGTCGGCGACGGGAATCTCATACTCGTATTCCGCCCTGACCGCGCCGGCGGACTCCCCCTTGATGGTGAGAAAGCCTTGGCTGCCGGCGATTCTGACGCGGATGGTCCGCTCTTTCTCCGTTGAAAGATAGCCTTGACGATAGAATAAGCCCCGGGCGCCCTCACGCCACGAGTCGCCGATGACGAGAAACTTCCGTTCTATTTCGATACCCATATCCGACACCCAATTGTGACAGGAAATCCGACGCAGAGCAAGAGTTTCCTGTTGCAATTGCCGGCCCGTCACAGTACAGTGAGGGCTCGAACGCACCCGCCGACGCGGTAGGAAACATGCTGAAGACGATCGATCGCTACATCTTTGCCGAGCTCCTGCAGCCGTTCCTGTTCGGAATGGCGTTTTTCGTCGCGATCTGGCTGATCGACCTGATGATGGAGCTTATCAACCTCATCTTCACGAAGGGCGTTCCCCCGTCGGTCGTTTTTCTGTTCTTCGTCTACAATCTTCCTCCGACGCTTGTCATCAGCTTCCCCATGGCCATCCTCCTCGGCACGCTCGTCGCGTTCGGCCGACTTTCGTCGGATTCCGAGATCATCGCGATGAAAGCGGGCGGGTACAGCTTCACGCGCATCGCGATGCCGGCCGTCGTCGCCGGAATCGCCGTCACGGGAGTCACCTTCCTGTTCAACGAGAAGGTGGTGCCGGTCGCGAACGACAAGTTCAGCAAGCTGTTCAGGCGCGAGGTCACGCTCAAACGGCCGCTTCCGAAAATCGCCGCGAACCGGTTCTTCGAGGCCGGCCCCGGCCGGAAGTTCTTCGTCCAAGAGTTCGACAAGAAAACCCGCGACATGTTCGGCGTCATCATGTACGAAGGCCAGGCGAAGAATTACCCAAGGGTCATCGAGGCCTCGAAAGCGCGGATCTCCGACGGCAAATGCGTGTTCTGGACCGGCCGCATCTCCGATCTCCGAAGTTCCGGCGCGGATTACCACTACACCTACTTCGACACGCTCGACTACCCGATCGACACGCACTACGTGAACCCAGACGACGTGCCGGACAACAAGGATCCCCGCCGGATGAACCTGGGCGAACTCTACGCCTATATCCAGGACCTCCAGGGAAAGGGGCTGACCGGCAAAGCCCTGAAGCAGAACTGGATCGAGTTCTGGACGAAGACCTCGATTCCCTTCGCGAGCCTGATATTCGTCCTGCTCGGCGCGCCCCTCGGAACGCAGACGAGCCGCTCCGGCACCAGTATCGGCATCGGCATGTCGGTCGTCATCATTTTCCTGTATTACGTCTTTTTCGCCGCCGGAAAGGCCTTCGCCACCGGCGGTTACGTGTCGCCCTTCGTGGGCGTCTGGTTGCCGAACTTCATCATCGGCAGCATCGGCGTGTGGCTGATCATGCGCTCCAAGGCCTGAGCCGCCGCCCATCCCGGCACCCTCCACGGGTGCCCGAGTTCCAGGAGACCGTTCGTGAAAAAGCCTCTGACCGCCCTCATCGCAGCGAAACTGACGGAAACGGTGCGCCGGTACGGCGTCGACCCGGCCGGCGTGTTCGATCTCCAGGTGCCGCCCGATCGCTCGAAAGGCGATTTCGCCCTGAATACCGCCATGCGTCTGGCGAAACCCGCGAAGAAACGGCCGCTCGAACTCGCCGAGGAGATCGCCGCGATCCTCCGGACAGAGGCCGACTGGTTCGATCGCGTCGAGGTCGCGCCACCCGGCTTCGTCAACATCTTTCTCAAGACCGCCGTCATCGGTCGCGTGCTCGCCGAAACCGCGAAGCTGGCCGATCTGGGAATGAAACGTGAAGACCGGCCCCAGACGGTCGTAGTCGATTATTCGAGTGTAAATATAGCGAAGCAGATGCATGTCGGCCATCTCCGATCCACCATCATCGGAGACGTGCTTTCGCGCGTTCTCGAGGCCCGCGGAGAAAAGGTGATCCGCCAGAACCATCTCGGCGACTGGGGCCTGCCCATCGCCATGGTCATCTGGAAGGCCGGGCCTCTCCTGCGTGACATCGAAGGCCGCGGCGCGCCGGTCGAATCCGAGCTGACGCTCGCGAAGCTGGAGACGCTGTATCGCGATGCGACGGCCGCCTGCAAGGAAGATCCGGCCGCTGCCGCAACGTGCCACGACATTCTCGTGAAACTCCAGAACGGCGATGAACAGCTTCTCCGCGACTGGCATACCGTGACCCGCGTCTCGATGGCCGAGGTCTATCGCATGTACGCCGAACTGGGCGTCAAGCTGGCGCCGGAGCACGAGTGCGGCGAGAGTTTCTACCGCGATCGTCTCGCGGCGGCCGTGGACACGGTGAAACAGGCCGGGCGCCTCGTCGAGTCCCAGGGAGCCCAGTGTGTCTTTCTCGAGCATTTCAAGGCGAAGGATGGAAGCCCGCTTCCGGTAATCGTCCAGAAGTCCGACGGCGGCTACAACTACGAGACGTTCGACCTGGCGGCGGTGATCTATCGGGTGAAAGAGCTTGCCGCCGACCGCGTGATCTATGTGACCGATGCCCGCCAGGCGCTGCATTTCGCGCAGGTATTCGATGTGGCATCCGTCTGCGGCTGGACGAAACGAGCGGACGGCAGGAGCGTTTCCTTCGAACACGTGCCGTTCGGAAGCGTTCTCGGCGAGGACAACAAACCCCTCAAGACCCGCAGCGGCGAGAACGTGAAACTCTCCGACCTCATCACCGAAGCCGTCGACCGCGCCTACGCCACGGTTTGCGAGAAAAACGCCGACCTTCCCGAAGAGCAGAAACGCCGCGTCGCGAAGGCGGTCGGCATCGGCGCCGTCAAATACGCCGATCTGAGCCAGAACCGTAACAATGACTATATATTCTCGTTCGATCGCATGCTCGCCCTGCAGGGCAACACCGCGCCGTATCTTCAATACGCGCATGCCCGCATCTGCTCGATCTTCCGCAAGGGGGGAATCGCGGATGCCGAGGACCTCGGCGATCCCGTCCTCATCGAGCCCGCCGAGCGGGCGCTCGGCGTGAAGCTTCTGGAATTCGCGGACGTCGTCGCCTCCGTCGAGGCCGATCTGCGCCCCCACACGCTGTGCACCTACCTTTTCGATCTCTCGACCGCGTTCTCTGGTTTCTACGACCAGTGCCCGGTGCTCGTGGCGCCTGACCCGCAGCAGCGCAGGTCGCGCCTCGCCCTGTGCCGCATCACGCGTCGAACCCTGGCGCTCGGCCTCGACCTGCTGGGCATCGAAGCGCCACAGGAGATGTAAGACATGCCGGTCTGTCCAACCTGCGCCCAGCCGAACGAGCCCAATCGTCGTTTCTGTGGTTCATGCGGAGCCTCCCTCGGACCTTCCGTCGAAGGAACGCCCGGATCCGCCCCGCAACAGGCGCCCCGG
>MWAR01000462.1 GCA_002068715.1 bacterium ADurb.Bin374 | reverse complement strand
CATGTCGAGCAGCACCAGCTTGCCGTCGCGCGCCGCTTCGGCGAAGACCGTATCGGACCAGCCGCGCCAGCTGATCTCGGCGGCGGCAGGATGTATCTCAACCTTGCGCGCGGCTGGCCCAGCCCGGGAAAATTTTCCGAAGGTTTTCACCTGTTCAAGAGCGGCAAAGGCGACGGGCTGTACACGATCGAGTGGCTCGATGACGCAGGCGAAATCGCCCTCCTCGGGTGGGACCAGGGAACCACGTTCGACACGACCTCGTCGGGCGCCCGCGAATGGTGGGGGTTCATCTCCAACTCCAAGCTTGCATCGCTCGCGCGCTTCAACTCGGTCTTCCGGCTGTACGGCACCGATTCGAAGAAGTCACCGACGCTCGTTCTCGGCGAGGTATATCGCTCGTATATCACCGCTAAGGCGATCAAGGACATCCGTAAGCGCTTCGCACCCGATTTTCTGAACTACATCCCCGGCGATACAGGCAATCTGACCTATTGGCAGGAGTATCTCACGCCTATGCCGATGCCTGAAAACGACAATATTTCCACGTTCACCACGCTCGTCAGATCCGGGGAACGCATGACCTTCTTCGACCCAACCTCGGCGGCGTCACTCGAGCGGTTCAACCAGAAATACGCCAGCAATCTCGCGTACAGCCCCTATAACCTGTCCATCGCCATCATGGTCACCAACAACAATCTGGCGTTTCCTCTCCCGAGTCTCCAGACCGGCCCTCTCATCACCCTCATGAACTCCAATCCGCTTCCGGCCACTGAGAAGATGCACGAGATCCCGGCGCCCTTCAACAGCCTCACCGGCGCAACCAACCTGAAGTCGATCACCCCGTTCATCACGGCGATGAATGTACCGGGAAAGCGCACCAGCTGGACGTTTCCGGCCAGCAACGCCCCGCAGGACATCTGGAAAAACCTCAGCGACCACGGTCTGCTCAAGGGCAACAAGCTCGATCTCAACGGCTGGGTGTACGTGCCCGGTGCGGCGGACATGGTCATCGAGAATAATCTCGACGTGATCAGCAACGGCGGAATCGTGCTCGAGAAGGGCAACATCGTCATAAAGAACACGATCAACGCCACCAACGGCACGGAGTTCAAGTGCCTCCAGCTCGTCACCCTCGACGGCGACATCACCCTCGACATCAACGGCCCCGTCCAGGCGGCCCTCACGGCGCCGAAGGGGCGCGTCACCGTGACCGACAACGGCCGGCCCCAGATCAAGGGCGCCGTCGCCATGAAGCGGTTCGACATCTCGAGCGCCTCCCAGGGCGCCGAACTCGAATACGCGCTTCCTCTCGCCGCCCTTCCCGAGCAGACCGCTGACGAGACGTCCGAGCAGGACCTTCTCTCATTCACGCTCAACCCGACACCCCTTCAACTGAAATGAACAAGAAACGCGCATTCACAATCACCGAAGTAATGATCGCCGTTCTCGTCGTCGCGGCGTGCCTTTCACCCATCTTTTTCATTTTCTCCCGGGGCGCGGCAGGCACACAGCAGACCCGCGACGAAGTGCTCGCCTACACCTATGCAACCGAGCTTCTCGATTACGCCCAGTCCAGGCCGTTCGATTCGCCGTTCCTCGCGGCGGGAATGCGCGACGCGAACGCCCTCGATGTGACGCAGGCGGACGGCTCCACCTTCGTTCTCAAAGCCGACGAACGGTTCGAGAGGAAGCTCTCGGTCATTATCCCGTCCGTTCCCACGACGGTGCCGTTCACCTACAAGGTCCTGATCGCCGAGGTCGCCTGGAAAACCGCGCAGGTCAAGCGCAGCATCGCGATGAGCTGCATGACATACAGGAACCGCTGAACCATGAAACGTCGCGCCTTCACCCTCGTGGAAATCGCCGTCAGCGTGCTGCTCGCATCGATCATCGTCTACGCGCTCAGCCGCCTGCTGTCAAAGGGCATGGAAACATCGACGAAGGGCGCCGCGCACCTCACGAACGTCCAGTCGACCGCGATCCTCCTTTCCCAGATCGAAGACGACGTCCAGCGCGCCGTCGATCTTTCCTCGATGCAACCCGGATCCGAAGAGCCCTCCGCCAAACTCGGAATTCTCGAAATCGCCGGGAACGGGCTGTCCCAGAGTTCGATCATCTACGAGCGTCCTCCCTCCAACCGGGGTCTCATCAGGAAACATATTCCCACGTCGGGAACCCCTGAAGAATATGTCTACTGCCGCGAGTTGGTGGTGCTCGACACGAAGTTCACCCGGGTCGATCTCCCGCAGAATCGCATGGGCTTCCGCGTCCATCTCAAGATCGGCACCCCGCCGAAGGGGACGGAAGTCTTCGAGGTGAACCGGTTCATCTACTGCTCGAACCACGCCAGCAACAGCCTCGTCCCGGGATGGGAACCATGACGGACCACCCCGGTTCACATCCGCCCGAGGATGCCGAGATCGTCAGGCAGGTGCTTGCCGGCCGGGTGGAAGCGTTCGGCGAGCTCGTGAAGCGGTATCAAAGCAAGCTTTTCATGATGGCGCTGTATCACGTGCGACGGCCGGCGGCGGCGGAAGACATCGTGCAGGAAGTCTTCATCGCGACGTATCAGAGCCTCGGAAGGTTCGATCAGTCACGTTCTTTCACGAACTGGATTCTCAAAATCGCCACCAATCACTGTTACAAGGCTCTCCGGAAAAAGGTCCCGGTCCCGCTTCCAGACACGGAGATACCCGTTTTCTGCGACCCCCTCGACGAGCAGCTTCAACGAGAACGCCAGGAGGCGGTGGGGGCCGCGATGGCCCGTCTTCCCGATGATTTCAAACTTGTCGTCTGGCTGTTCTACTTTTTCGAACGTTCCTACCAGCAAATATCCGAGATCCTCGACATTCCCCAGCATCTCGTGAAAATCAGACTGTTCCGGGCCAGGCGCATGCTTGGTCAGACGCTGAAGAACACAGCCGTCTCGGATGCGCCCGCGGCACTTGAAAAAGGAAGCGAATAAGTGTTCGGCCCATGTAACCATCGGTCGTTTCAAGGGAAGATAAGAACGACAGGATGAACGATATGAAACATTTCGACGAAGTCACATGCTGCGAGTATCTGGACGGCGCTCTCCAGGGCAGTGAGCTGGCCGCGTTCGAACGCCATCTCGGCGAGTGTGACGCATGCCGGACGATGATCGAGGAAGCCCGTCGCGGTCAGGCCGATCTGAAGCGGCTTCGCCTTCGCGAAGGCCCTGATCTCGCGCCGCGCATCATGGCAGCCGTCCGCGGCCTTCCGGTGCCCATCCAGGCAACGTCGGAAACGGCCGGCGGCACCCGCCGCTTCATCGGCTGGCTCTCGCTTCTCGCCTCGGCCGCCCTTGCAGCCGTGCTGTTCTTCTCCATTCCCCGCCCCACTCCCGGCGGCTCCGGCATCACTCGCACCTCGATGCCCGGCCAGACAACCCTGGCCCGGAAACTCGATTTCCCCGTCGCCCTGATTCTGGCGGATGGCCGTTGGAGCACGTCAACAAACCTGACGAACGGCCTCTTCACGGAACCGACCGTCTTCACCACCGGAAGCGACGGCCGCATCACCCTCTCTGCCGAAACGAGCGACCGGATCGACCTTCTCCCCGACTCCAAACTCACGATCGGAAATGACCTGATCCGGATCGAAACCGGAGCCGTCCGGTTCGAGATGAAATCCACTCGGCCTTACAAGGCCAGAACACTGAATGCCGGAACCGTTTCGGTCAAGGCCGTCAACGCGGCATTCGGCGTCAGAATCGCTTCTAACACCACCTGTATCGATCTGATTGCAGGGAATCTCACGCTGACCATCGCCTCGGAGCCGCCAGTCATTCTCACTCCCGGAACCCGCGCGATATGCGGCGACCGCGTTTCCCTCGAACCGCTCGGAGAACTCGATCTCCAGGCATGGAGTTTCCCCTCATCGCGCCTGTCCGATACCGCCGCGTCCGCCGTCGCTTCCGAAACGGCGACGCAGTCGGTGGTCATCGAACCGCCGGTGCATCCGCAGCCCGCTTCCGCCCCCACCGGGACCTCCCCGACTATCCAACCGGCATCGACAACCGCATCGCCGGCCGCCGTTTCCGACGATCCGCTGTCCACCCTCCTGGACCACCAGCCCGGTACCAACTGACGGAAACAGCACCTCGTCTCCGCCAGTGCCTCAGGGCGCGCGGCGGCTCATTTTGAAAGCTGCTGGGCGAGTTCCCGGACTCTGTTCCCGAACGGTTCCTTTAGAGGAGGCGGTATTCTGGGCTCCGCCTCCGAAATTTTCTTCAGAATCTGCTGCGCCTCGTTGATCCGGCCCGCCTGGCTCAGGACATCGACCCGGGTGAACGCGATTGAGAGCTTCGCCATGAACTCGCGCTCACCCGCGGGAACCCGCTGTTCCATCTCGTCGAGCAGCCTCCAGGCGGCCTTGAACTCCTTTCGTTTCACCGCCTCCTGAAGTTTTTCGATCTCCTTCCGGGCATGTCTCGGAATCTGAAGCTGCGTGTTCGTGAGATCGAGCGTGAGCGGCCGAAAGAGAGCTTCGATCATCTCGGGAGGCCTCTCCCGGTTCTGTCCGTTTCTCCGCTTGTCTGGCCGTGCATGCCCGGGCAGCTGCGGCAGGCCCGGCTCTCCGCCCTGGATATCGGGGCGGGCCGGCATGGAGCCTCTTTCTTGCGGAGCATGGGAGGTATTCCAGTCATGGCCCGGAACGTCGGGGCGCTCATTGGGGCCATGGGTGGAGGGCGGCGGCTCGAGCGCAGGAGGCGTGAGCGAAGCATTCGTCGCCGTCGATGCGGAAGGGCGTTTCCGGAACAGCTTCTTCCCGCTCCAGATCATGAGAGGAAGGCCGGCGGCAAGGGCGAAAGCTGTGAGAAGAGCGATTTTGCGCCCCGTCCAGGCCGAGGCCGAAAGCGACGGCTGGGCGGCACGGGAAACCACCGCGGCTGCCGGAGCGGTTTTTCCAGTCGGAGCCATCTTTCCCTGGATCTTGTAGACCCGTATCTCGCGAGTGGCGTTTTTGAATTCCTGCGGGCCGAGGTCCTGCGCCCCGAACTCGTTTCGGTTCATCGCCAGGAAGGTCGATTCCGAGATGAACACCGCGTTCGGCTCGGCGAAGTTCTGGATGCGCGAAGCGATGTTGACCGGGTCGCCGAACAGGTCGCCCTGCTCGTCGACGCCGACTTCGCCCGTGTTGATGCCGATTCTGAAGCGAACGAACTTTTCGGGATTGAGGATGTTCTGGTTGCGGGTCTCGATACGCTTCTGCAGCTCGAGGCCGGCCTGGACCGCTCGGGTCGGGGTGTCGAAACGCACGAGGAACCCGTCTCCCAGCGACTTCACCAGCGTTCCGCCGTGGCCTTCGATCGATTTCTGCACGAAGTCGCGCAGTTCATCGTGGAACAGCTTCATCTCATCGATGGTCTGCTCGGCACTCCGGCGGGTATACCCCTGCATGTCCACGAACATCACGGTCAGCAGTCGGTGTTCCAAGGCGTCTCTCCTGAAAGATCCTTCTCCCGGTACTTTACCCCATCCGTTCTCGTTTTGGAAACATCCGCCCGGAAATTTTATATATAGATATATCTATTATTATCTGCTATATCTGCGCAATCTGCGAATCGCTCCGTCTCGGAAAAACGGCGC
>MWAR01000461.1 GCA_002068715.1 bacterium ADurb.Bin374 | reverse complement strand
CTCGACCGGCTTCCGGTGGCTCGACCTTGTCCTGCTAGGCACTCCCTTCGCCGCGGCGCTCCTGCCGGTCCGGCGACTGCCCTGGCTCGGAATGACGGGCCTCGCTGTCATCCTGGCTTTTGGATGTGTCGCTCTGGCCTTGTTGCCGGAGATCGAAGGGCGCATTCGGCAGCGTCAGTATGCTGCCGCCTACGAGGCCCACGGCCCTGACCGCGATATCGCGCCTGCCTGGACCATCTGTGACGATCCGGCAGCTCCGCGTCGAATCGGCTTTTCCACGGGGTGGTACAAAAATCAGGGCTATAAATGGTACTGGGCGCCTCTCCTCGGCCGAAAACTTCAGAACGATCTGACTTATGTTCCGATCACGACGGACGGTTCGATCGTGGAATACGACGACGCGGCCGCGGTTGCCGCGAAAGCCGACCCCGAAGCCTGGCTCCGCCGCCTCTCGGAACTTCGGATCGACACCCTCGTCTTTTTCCCGCCCTTTCCGCCAGAGCACGCCTGGGTGATTGCCCGCCCCGATCTGTTCCGCCCCGAGGGAACCGCTTCCCCGGCCCTGGTGTTTCACGTGATCGAAAAAATGGAAGATTCAACGCTGAGACGCTGAGGCGCCGAGGAACATATCGTTTCCTCCTCACACCGTCTCCGCATCTCGGTGGTCGTGAAAACCGGAGCGTTTGCTCTGGGCGGTGGTGGCACTTTTCTTTTCGGGGGGGCGGGTATACACTTGACCCAGGGTAAGAACCCGTACCAATGAGATGGAGGATCGAAGATGCGAAAACTGTTTCTGCTGGTGTGTTTCTGCCTGATCGGCGCATTCCCTGCCTGGGCTGCCTACTGCTCCGGCTGCGGCCAGAAGCTTCTCGATGACGTCAAATTCTGCTCGAAATGCGGCACGAAAGTGGCGGTTCCCGAAGCGTCAAAATCGGTGCCGGAACCGGCGAAAACGGAGCCGGCCGCCGACAAGGTGAAACAGGAAGAACCCGATCGCACGGCCGTCTACCGGACGAAGACCGACCTGTATGTCTATCAGCGCCGGGGCGACGAGCACAATATCCTGAAGAAGAACTTCCTTTTCAAACCGCGGCGGTACAAGATCAAGGCAGGCTCTGAACTCCGTATCCTCGAGATCGTCGGCGACACCCTGCATGTCGAGTCGGTTCCGGGCTCTGACGGAAAAACGCAGAAAGGCTGGGTCACCGAGGAGGAACTTGCCCTCAGGACGACCTGGTCGAAGTAGTCTCCCAATCGGCCCGAACGGCCTCCCAGTCGGTCCGAATCTGCTCCAGCAGCAAAGGAACGTCTCCGCGGTCGATCTCGACCGGCTGGAACAACTTTTCGACCGGCCCGGTCAGCCACTCCACAGGCTCGAGGAAGATCGCGCGTCGCGTTTTCTCGAATGCGTCGTATGTTCGTGACATGAACGGCTCCCGCGAGAGCGACAGCTGATCGACGAAATGCAGAAGGTTGGCGGGAAGCCAGCCTGCGAGCCGTTCATACACCGGCAGGCCGATCGGCCCCAGCAGATACTCCGTGACGCCGGGCAGGATCACGGCCGTCTTGATCGCGATGACCGCGGCGGCGAAGCCAGTCAGAGCGGAGAATCCCGGAATGACCGCCCGCATCGTCGCGATGATCTCGGGATTGCCGTCGCAAAAATCGGCGAGGTCGTGTTCGAACTTGTCGATCACCGGCTGCATGTGTGTGCGACTGCGTTCCGTCAGATGGCTCCGGAGTCGATTGCGCAAGGCCGCCGGGTCAGGCCAGTCGAGCAGGCGAAGCTCGTCGTGCAGGCGGATCGCCAGCGCCTTCCCGCTCTGGGCGGCAGCGCGACTTCGATCGAGCATGTCGGCGCGCGCTGCTTCGATGAGCTTCGCCGCCTCTTCGAGATCGCGCCGGTCGCGCTCCGCGATCGGATCGACGGGACCCTGTTTCGGCGAACTTCCGAACAGGGTGCTGCGAAGCATGGAATAGGCATCACCCGCCTTCCGGCTGATGTCGCTCACCAGGTCCCCGAACGAGGTTTTCAGACGAGGCTGGAGCACTCTGACGAGGGCGTCCTGAAGCTCGAAATACCCCGCATGGCCGGCGAATTCACGGATTGGCTGTTTCAGCGACCGTTCGATGCGCTGCCTGAACTGGTGTATCATCTCCTCGCACTCGTCCTGCCGCGCTAGGAGATGCCGAGCCGATCCCGTGAGTGCGGTCTGCGCGTTTCCGAGACCGTGCTCCAGCGACTCGATCCGTCGAGAGAGTGGCTCGGCCGCGGAGTCTGCGAGATGCCGCCTGAGATCCTTCACGGCGTCGGAGGGCAGAACTCCTTGCCCTGTCGTTTCCTGCAGGGGAATCGCCAGCACGGCCCTCTTGTGGTTCGGCCATCTCTCGCCGTATTTCCGCGTCAGATCGTCCAGTGCCCCCGCATGTTGCGGAAGATACTGGTTGAACACGTCGATCCGCCGGGGAAGCAGCTGCATTGCCTCGTCGAGAAAGCTGATGCCCATCTGGTCCTCGTATTTCTGCTGGGTCGTGACCCAGACCACGAGGTCGGCGAAACCCAGACCCAGGCGTGTCGCGTCACGGCACTTCGGATCCGAACTGTCGATGTCTGGAGAATCGAGAACGATCGGAAGATCGCGCGGCCAGTCCGGATTGTGGTCGGCATAGAGCGCGTGCCTGCGCGGGGCGGGGGTGGAAAGCTCGGAGGTGGGGACGAGGTGAAAGCCGGCATGCGCGGCCGTGACGGCCTTCAGGTCCTCTTCGTGGCCCGCTCCGACGAGCCTCTTCGTGAAACTGGCGGTGCAGCCGGAAGGAGAAACGATATGTCCTGCTATTGTATTTATCAGCGTCGACTTGCCGGTATTCGTTCCGCCGCACAGGATCGCCACGGGAGGCAGTGTGCCGTCTGTCGCGACATTCGGGATGAGACGCCGGCGGAGGAAGGTGATGCCGAACTCGAGACCGGCCACATCGAGGTCTCCGAACTGCTTCGGATGCGCCCTGACCGACTCGAGCGCGGACTCGCACCAGCGCGCGAGAAGGTCGGCGTGCTTCAGGAGAGAGGCCGTGGCAGGGGACTTCCCTTCGAGGGAAAAAGGCGCGGATTCCG
>MWAR01000460.1 GCA_002068715.1 bacterium ADurb.Bin374 | reverse complement strand
CGGCCGGCGAGGCGTTCGCCACGTTGCCGCCAAGCGTCGCCGCGTGGCGGATCTGGAGGGCGCCGATCTGGCCGACGGCCGAGGCCAGCGTCGGGAAACGTTCCTGCACGAGCGGATTTTTCCGGATCTGCTCCATCGTGCAGCTGCTTCCGATGCGGAGTTTTCCGCCTTCGACGGAGATCCGGTTGAGATTCAGGGCGCCGAGATCGACCAGGTCGGTCAGGCCGGGCAGAATTCCGTTTTTCCATTTCACGATCAGGTCGGTGCCGCCGGCGACGACGAGAGCGCCGGCGTTTTCCGCGAGCAGGGCGGATGCGGCGGCGGCGTCAGCGGGCCGATGGTACCGGATGGCGGATGATGCGGCGTTCATGGTCTGCCTCCCTTCGCCCCGTTCGGGGCGGCGTTTCCGGCCTGCCTGACGGCCGCGACGATCTTCCGGTAGCCGGTGCAGCGGCAGATGTTGCCGGAGAGGGCTTCCTTGATCTGATGCTCGGTCGGCTGAGAAACACGCTTGAGCAGGGAGTAGGACGACATGACCATCCCCGGGATGCAGAACCCGCACTGGACGGCCCCGGCATCGACGTACGCCTGCTGGACGGTCGTCATGAGCGGGTCTTTCTCGAGTCCTTCGAGGGTTTCCACGCGGTCTTCCGGGCGGAGGGAGGCCGCGAGCTTGAGACAGCTGTTTACGGGCTCGCCGTTGAGAAGCACGGTGCAGGCGCCGCACTCGCCTTTTCCGCAGCCTTCCTTCGCCGCGGTGAGCCGGAAGACCCGGCGGACGAGTTCCAGCAGGGTCGTGGTCGGTTCCACCTCGGCTTCGGCGTTTCGGCCGTTGAGCTGGAACCGGATCTGGACGAGATGAGAGCCGCTCATTTCTTTTCTCCTGAATGGGGTGGGATCGCCCCGGCGTTCATATATATTTCACCGTATGCCACGACTGGTTTTCCGTTTCTGACGGCTTCGTTCAAGGCCTCCTCGGCCATTTCGCGTAGCCCGTCGCCGTGCGTCGCATCGACCGGGTAGGCGGCGATTCCGACTGCAAGCCTTGGATTCAGGCCGCGAAGCGTGGCGATCCCGGCGGCGAAGGCCTGGCGCACGCGCTCGGTCACGCGGTTCGCAACCTCGATATTCGTCTCGGTGAGTATGGCCGCGAACCTGTTCGGGCGGCTGCCGACGAAGGCCTGATCTAGCCGGCGCAGCGAGTCGCGCAGGGCCGTCGCGACGGCGATTCGCAGGGCATCACGCTGGGCGGCCGGCAGGTCGTCACACGGAGACAGGTCGACGAGCATGAGCGTGAGGTTCTGGTGATACCGCTCGGAACGTTCGACTTCGATCTCGAACGACTCCTTGAACCATTCGGCTCGCTGAAGGCCCGTCTGGGCGTCGAGCGCCCGGCCCTCCGAAGCACGGATGGAAGCCTGCCAGCGTGCGAGCGCACTTTCGAGGAACAGGGCGGCCGATTCCGGATCGATATGGCGGCCTATCGTTTTTCCGCCGTTTCCCGGGAGGGCCACGAGGAGGGCGCGGAAGTTGCCGTAGAAAGAGAGCGGCATCAGCTCAACGGAGAGCATGGTGACCGCGGAGGCGTGCCGGAAGCAGCGCGGCGCGGTTTCCCAGCGGCAGAGCATCTCGTCGCCGAGGCCGGCCGGGTGGAAGAGCCTCAGTTCACCGTTCTGCAAGACGAACCGGGCCGCCGAGAGCTGGGGTGAGAGGGTGCCGCAGGCGGCCAACTGGGTGAAGGCGCCGCCCTCGTCGAGCATGTACAGACTCATGCCGGCCTGGCCCGAGACGCCGAGAAGGCCCCCAAGAGCGTCGGCGGGAAGCGACGCATCGCGATCGACCGTCCGCGCATTGAGGATGTTCCTGAGAGTTGCGATCTCGCCTTTCGGACCATGGCCCGGCCTGCGATCGGCTGTACGGCCTGCAAGCCCGCCCTCTTCGGTGCCGAAGAGAGAGCCGCGAAACAGGAGGACCGTGTTGATGATGACCAGAATGAAGAGAAGGCTCGGCAGGCGGATGACGGTGTCGAACGGCGCCTGGCCACGCCAGACGGATATCAGCAGAACCCCGACGAGAACCAGGTTCGTCAGCAGATGTGCGTTCAGATCGGTCGGCGTGCGCTTCACGGCGGTTCCTTTCCCTGCTATTCGTCATGACCCCGCCGTCGCGTGCCGGGAGGTCGTTCGCGTAGCACGTCCGGGAGCGGCTTCTTGACGGCCCGGCGAGGCATGACGTATGCTCTGCATCGGGTATTATACACACCCGTCAGGACAGGTGCAAACCTTCTTCCAATCAGCGCAGGCGGCGCGCGACGAACGGCATGGCGACAATCTCTGTGAACGGAACGACCGGCGAAGGGCAGCCGGTGCTCGCGCTTTTCTCCGGTCTGGAACGCTGCCCGGAAGGGCCGTTCACCGGCCTGTCAGGCGCTCTGGCCCCGATGCTGCTGGCGTGGCTGGCGCACCAGGCGCGGGTCACGCTAGTCCTCGTTCCGACGGTCGAACGGGCGGTGCGTCTCGCCCAGGAAACCAGGACCTGGCTCGGTTCGCGCGCCGGACGCGTCGCGACATTCCTGCCAGATCGCGCGTCCATCTACGACCAGACCGCTGCCGAGGCCGAAGTCGCCCGTGGACGTCTGGCCGCGTTCGCGATGGAGGCGGCGGGCGGAGGCGTGGTCATTGCTCCCGTCTGCGCGACGGCCGAGCGGTTCATGAGCCCGCGCGCCTGGCGTGATGCGACGTTCCGCCTGGCGGCCGGCGATGTCGTCAAGCCGGGCGAACTGGCCACAAAGCTGACCAGGCTCGGGTACGAACGGTCGAACCTCGTGAACGAGCCGGGCCAGTTCGCCGTTCGCGGCGGGATCGTCGACGTGTTCTCTCCGCATGCGGAGCTTCCGGTGCGACTCGATTTTTTCGGGGACGAGCTCGAAACCGTGAAGAGCTTCTCCCCCGATACGCAACGCACACTCGAGAAACTGACCCGGGCCGTTCTCACCCCGGCGCTCGAACACCCGCTCGACGAGGAGACGCACCGCTCCGCGGTCGCCGCCATCGAGGCGGCGATCGCCGGTCTCGACGCCACGAAGGCCGAACTGCTCCAGCGGCGCCTCGAGCGATTCTCGGGCCGTCCGGACAGTCGCGACATCAGGGAACTGGCCCCCTTCTTCGCGCCAGGCCATTCATTTCTCTGGGATGCCTGGCCCACCGCCCGTCTGCTGATCGAAAACCACGACCAGTTCGGCGAGGAGCTCGAAACCTTCATCTCCGACCAGCGGATCAGGTATTCGGCAGCGCGCGAGCTGGTGCCCCTCCTGCCGCCGGACGCGTATTACCACGAAGTCGGGCCGATTCTCGAGTCGCTGAAGGCGAGAAACGCAGCGGCGTTCAGCCGATTCCGCCAGCCGGACCCGGCCGGTCTCGCCTTCGACGTCGAGCCTCTGCCGCCCGCCGCGGACCCAACGCGCGAATCCCTGCTGAAAGAGCTTCAGAAGCTCGTTCGCGAAAATTGGGCGGTCGCGATCGTCATCGCCGACTCCGAGCGGTATCACAACCTGCGCGGCCTGCTCGGCGAGCGGAAACTGCCGCTCATCAACCCAAGATTTCCATGGCAGCTGGCATACGGGAAGATCGTCCTGCTCGAAGGCCCCGGCCGGCGGGGCTTCACGGCCCGCGCCGAGAAGTTGATCGTTCTCGGCGAGGACGACATCTACCCGACCCAGGCCAAACCTTCGGTCAGGCGGCACGCGACGGCCGACAAGGCACAGGCGTTCATTTCCCAGCTCGTGCCGGGCGATCTGGTGGTCCATTCCGAACACGGCATCGCCGAGTATCGCGGCATCCAGACGATGACGGCGGCCGGCACGACGCGCGAATACCTGCTCCTTCAGTATGCCGGCTCCGACAAGCTGTATGTGCCGACCGACCAGGTGCACAAGGTCCAGAAATACATCGGCATGGAAGGCGTGCGCCCCGCGGTTCACAGCCTGAACTCGAAGGTCTGGGAAGGCCAGAAGCGGCGGGTGCAGAGAAACGTCGAGCTGATCGCGCGCGAACTGCTCGACCTGTATGCGAAGCGGCACGCCGGTCCCGGCTTCGCGTTCCCGCCCGACGGCGAGCTGCAGATGCAGATGGAGGAACGGTTTCCCCACAACGAAACCCCCGACCAGGACAAGGCGATCGTGTCGGTCAAGACCGACATGGAGGCAGACACGCCGATGGACCGGCTGATCTGCGGCGATGTCGGCTACGGCAAAACGGAAGTGGCGATGCGCGCCGCGTTCAAGGCCGTGTGCGCCGGCAAGCAGGTCGCCGTGCTCGCCCCCACCACCCTGCTCGCGTTCCAGCATCACCAGACGTTTCTGAACCGATTCGACGGGTTCCCGGTCTCGGTCGACCTCGTGTGCAGGCTCCGAAAACCATCCGACCAGAAGGAGACCCTGAAGAAAGCCTCGGCCGGCAAGCTCGACGTGCTGATCGGCACACACCGCATCCTGTCGTCGGACGTGCGTTTCAAGGATCTCGGCCTGCTGATCGTCGACGAGGAGCAGCGGTTCGGGGTCAAGCACAAGGAGAAGCTCAAACAGTTCAAGTCGAGCATCGACGTGCTGACCCTCGCCGCGACGCCGATTCCGCGCACGCTTCAGATGGCCCTGTCGGGAATCCGCCAGATCAGCGTGATCGACACCCCGCCCGAGCAGCGGCGGCCGGTGCAGACCTACGTGGCCCCCTTCGACCCGAGCTGGGCGAAACGGGCGATCATCGAGGAGCTGAAACGCGGCGGCCAGGTGTTCTACGTTTACAACAGAGTCGAAACGATAGATCGAAAGGCCGCTTTTCTACGCGATCTCGTTCCCGAGGCACGGGTCGGCGTCGCGCATGGCCAGATGGCCGAAGAGGAGGTCGAGCGGACGATGCTCGCCTTCATCAAGGGTGAGTTCGACGTGCTTCTCGCCTCGACGATCGTCGAGTCTGGCCTCGATATCCCGAACGCGAACACGCTGATCGTCGACGAATCCGAGCGGCTGGGCCTCTCCCAGATGTACCAACTGCGCGGCCGGGTCGGCCGTTCGAGCCGTCAGGCGTTCGCGTTCTTCTTCTACTCGAAGGGAAAACGGCTGACGCAGGAAGCCGCAGAGCGGCTGGCCACGATCGAGGAGCACACGGCGCTCGGATCGGGCTTCCGGATCGCCATGCGCGATCTCCAGATTCGCGGCGCCGGCAACGTGCTCGGCGAGGAGCAGAGCGGCCACATCGCGGCGGTCGGATTCGCGCTGTATATCGAACTGCTCGAGGAAGCCGTCACGCGCCTGCGAGGCGGTGGAACCGTGCGGGCGCCCGAGGTCTCGATCGAGATTCCCGTTTCGGCGCTGTTCCCCGCCCATTACATGCCCGACGAGGAAACGCGCATCGAGATGTACGCCCGGCTGGCGCGGTGCGCGGATCTCGGACTGCTGGACCTGCTGCGCGAAGAGGTCACCGACCGGTTCGGCGAGCTGCCGGTCGAGGGCGGGCGACTGTTCGCCGTCACGCGTTTGAGGCTTCTCGCAGGCCAGGCCGGCGTCCGCAAGGTGTCGCGCGTTCTGAACCGCCTGCGATTCGAGTT
>MWAR01000459.1 GCA_002068715.1 bacterium ADurb.Bin374 | reverse complement strand
CTTTTGCGGTGATCTCTTCACTCCCCAAAGACCACGTGAGAGAGGCGATGCGCCCGTTCACGAGTTTCCGGGCCCTGGTGCCGCCTTCCGACCTCGTGATGGATCCCTTTCCGTTTCCGGGGTCGTACCGGTATTCGACAATCGACGTTCGATCGCTTTCACCGGTATAGACCGTGAAGGAGAGGGTATTCGGCGTAACCTTCACGGACTCCCTCCATTGGCTGGCGGGAAGCCGGTGGTCTGGAACCGCGTTGATCAGATCGCTTCGCAGACGCGCCAGGAACATGCCGCTTTCCTGGAGGGTGATTCCAGTTTCCTCTCCTTGTGTGAACCCGCGTCGGAATTGCGTGAATGCCAGCATGATTCCACCGATGACGAGAACCGCAAGAACGATGACGACAAGGACCTCGACGAACGTGAATCCCTGAAATGCTGTGTACACCGGCTTTTTCGATTCACGTGAAACCATGGTTCAGTTTTCCCTCGCCAGGAGACATTTGAGCGTGAAGCTTCGGGACGGTGTCGTCGCATCGCCGGATGTGAGGGTAACCGTTACCGTCACTTTCTTCATGCAGATCCGGCCGTTTTTCGAGATTTCGGCGATTTCGAGCCTCCGTTCGATGCCGGGAACATCACTGATGCGATATCGAAGAGGCGTCGTGGGCGAGAGCGGCTGGCCGTCACGAATCCCATCGTTCGTAAAGGTCCCGGTGGGGACCAGATCGAACGGAGCCGCCATGACCTGCTCGAGAAGCTCAATTGCGGCCGTGTGGACGGTCAGATCCTCGGCGCTCATCGCCAGACCTCGGCTTCCGGCGGTGAAGGAAAAGAGGACGGGAATCATTACGGTGCTCAGGAGAGCCACCGCGACGAGAATCTCGACGAGCGTCACCCCGCGGCATGATATATATCGTAAGAAATTATTCATGCCACACGCTGTCCCGATCGTCGATGTGGATCTTGTAGAATGCCTGATAGCCGGCCTGCGTCGGGTCCTGGATCTGCCGATACCGTATGACCCCTCCGGCGGAACGGGGGTCGGGCGGAAAGTTGCCGACGGCGACCGTGCCCGTCAGGTCGATGCGCGCCTGGGCGGTGAGGTCGGCTTTCGGGGCGAGGATGTTCACGTGGTTCGGAAGAGTGTTCTCGACGGAAACCGTCGAGCCATTCACCGCGACGATCGTCAGGGCGTCGTCGGGCACGGCTATCTGGACGCCCCGGAGGGCCACGCCGCCTTCATCGAGAACGATGAGGCCGCCCCCGCTCACCTTCAACGGCGGATTTCTCCCGGCTGGTGGGAGGGTGAACGTGATCTTCTCGTCGTTCCGGATGCGGACAAGATCGTTGATGTGGAGCATTCCGGTCTTCTCGTCGAGACACGCCTTCCAGAACTCGGCGATGCTTCCGAACTCGCATTGGGCGCGTTTTCGCATCACCTCAGTAGCATGCGGCGCCTCGGCGCGGCCACGGTACAGAAGCGCCGTGTCCCGCATCAACTCGATCGTTCCTCCGTCATCCGCGTCGAGAATAGTCTGCCCGGAAGGATACTGGCGGGGATGAACGTTTTCGAGCACATCCTGCATCGTATTGTATAATTTGGCATATTGAATTTCGACGATGCCGCTCATCAGCGACGCATACTGTTTGTAATCGGAGCAGAGAAGCGCCGCTACGAGGACGGGGCCGCCAGTTTTGCGGCCGAGAATATCGGTGATCAGGCGCCCCGGGTCGAAATCTCCTTCCGCCATCGCCGGGAGGAGATACATCGGCGGCGGTCGAAGCGAGGAAAACTGGCGCGCGAGCTCGGTGTCCTGTGGGGTGATGTCGATGTTCGCGAACCTGGGAAACGCGGCGCGGACGTTGCCGACGACCTTCGTTCGCGACTGGAAGCCTTTCCGGGCCTCGCCGAAGATGTGCAGCTGGGATGACTGGGCGCCGTACGCCGCCTGTTCCTTCGATGAAAGGATGTTTCCCTGATACATGGCGTCGTGGTCGGCCCGGCTGCTCCGGTCGTGAAACCCTTCAATGACGAAGCCGTGACCGAGCATGTAGGAACTCTGCCGCTGGGGGTCCTTGTCGACGGGCAGCTCCGCGGGATGCGAAAAAAACTCCGGAAGCTGGGCTGCCGGTGTTCGGAACCGGATGGCCTGGAACAGGTTCACGTTGCTGACATCGTAGAAATGGAAAATCTCGCCCATCGCGCCGGCGCCCGAGGTGATCTGCAGCCTCACCTGCCGGCCGCCCAGGTAGATCCAGCCGCGATGTTTCCAGGCGTCGGGCGGGGTGTTCGCCGACAGGGCTTCGGCGAGGGATTTCGGTTCGAGCGGCGATTCGGGCGTGTCGTGATTGAGACAAATGACTGGCTTCGGACCGTCGGTGACGCCGCCGGCGTAATCATTTCGTATGATATTATATCGACCTTCCTGCCCACGCGCGGCATCGGCGACGTGGAGGGTGAACTTCGACACCACCGGGGGAAGGATGTTCGATACATACACGCGGCGCTTGATGGCCAGGGTTCGCCTGACTCCCCTGTATTCGCCGGTTGATTCGATCGACAGATATCCCGATTTCGCACACGGATCAGCCCAGACGGCGGGATCCGTCTCGGTCGGCCCGAACTCGCGAAGCCAGACCTCGACGCCGATTTTCGCGGACCGGTCGACCTCCGTGGCGAAGTCTCGGAGATCCTCGTTCCAGGTGTCTTTGAGGAGCGGCATGAGGGAGGTGTCTGGGAGAGGGGCGGGGCGGGTCAGGAGGCTGTTCAGCTCGACGCTCCCGGTGTTTCCGCCGATTCCGGCGGCTTTGAGGGCGTCCCTGACCGAACGGATGGAAACGCTCAGCCCGGACTCGGCTAGAAAATGCGCGACCTCGCCGGAGGTGATGTGGTGGATATTCGCTTCCTGGCGGACGGCATACTGGTGAAGGGTGATGCCGAGCAGCAGCAGGACGCTTCCGAAAACGATCACGAGAATCATCACGACTCCCGCATGGCGCTTCATCCTGTCGGACCCGGACAGCGGATTCAGGGATCCGTCTTTTCGGCGGGGAGCGGAGTTTCGCCTTCGCCGGCGGGCAGGAAAAAGATCCGCCAGGGGCTGACGGGGAACTCGTGGGAGATCGAAGAGGGTGGAAGTTCGGATGGAGCGGAGGCAGGCGAAGAAGCGACCGAGGTTCTGACGGCACGGGCCGAAAGCGTGCGGGTCCAAGATTCCGCCTTGACCCGGGCGTCGAGAATCCATTCGCCGTTTCCCGCGAGTCTGGCGGTTACCGTCAGCCATGCGCCGGGAGCGATCTCCTGACGGACGAGAGGTTCGTCCGACGCGGTCCGAGGCTCATTCAGGCGCGAGAGGCAGAACACGAACGCCGATTCCATCTGGTAATCAGCTTTCTGCTCGAGCAGGAACGGCGGTGGAAGAATCGTTCTCATCCAGTTGAGAGTGAAGGTGGTGCCGATGATCACGAGCCCGAGCACCAACGCGAGAATCATGTACAGCGTTACTCCGGAGCGAGAGGAGGTCATAGGCCGTTCCCCCGCAAAGCGAACGATGTGAACAGCGGCATTGCCGAGACATCGACCGGAACCAGCCAGATCGAGAACAGGCCCGGGGTCGGGCTGGTCGTGGTGAATCCGCCCTCGCGGATGTTACTGACGATGGTTTCGGGAGCTGCGGAACCGGCCGCGCGTCTGAGGTTTCCGCCCGAAAAGCTCCATTCGATGCTGCCGGCGTCTGACTCGAGGCGCAGGATCTCGCGGCCGGCGATCATCGACCTGGCCTTTCGCGCGTCGTTCGCCATCAGATTCACGGTATGCTCATACGTCGTGATCAGGTCTTTTTCCTGCTGCGCGTTCGGCACGGAGATGCGGGAGAACTGCCAGACCATCACGAGGGTCGAGCCCATCATGACCACGAAAATGGCGAGGAGAAGGATTTCCAGAGAGCCGATGCCGCGACGCATGTTCATGGGGTGTCACCCTGGATGGAAGTGGGGGCCGTCAGCAGGCGTTCCAGAAAGACGCGCTTCGTGCGCCCGCTTTCCATATACTGGATGTAGACGATGACTTTGTAATAACCGCCGTCGAGGTAATACGTGTCGATGCGGCATCGAAAAGGTTCGAGAGCGGTGAAAAGATCGGCGTTGTCCGCCTTTTCGAGACCGTTTTCCCGGCCGAACAGACCCTTGAAATGCTCCGAGACGGCCTGGAACCCGTCGGTCGTCGCGACGATCGGTTCTTCCGGGGTCATGCCGGGGAGATAGGCCGGGTCGGCATGTCGAAGGGCAACGATGCGCTCGATGACGTGCCGGGCCAGGAGCGTCGCGGTGAATTCCATCTCGGACTTCCGTTCCGGGGCCCTCGAGATGCGGTACAGCTGGAACAGCGGAACGAGCGCGACCGTCATCAGGCACGCTGCCAGGAGGAGCTCCAGGAGGCTCTCGCCGCGCCTGCGCGACCTGATCGATCGATGTGAGTCAATCCGAGTCATGGGGGGATTATACCATGGGTCGGGAAATGTACCTAAGTTCCGCTTAACTTCCCCGTGAAATGTGCCGATGAGAAACCGTATGGATTCACACCACGGAAGGAGTGGGGGTTCTATGTTGAAACGATATCAGGTGTTCCTGGCTCTGGTGCTGGGTGTTGCACTGCTCACCGCTGCCGGCTGTGGAACGAGCACCTCTCTGCGCGGCAGTATCACGGGCACGATCGTCGATTCCCAGACGGGCATCGGCGTCTCGGCCGCTTCAGTTTTAACGTCGCCGTCGACGACGACGGTCAAGACGGATATCAACGGCAACTTCACCATTCCTGACGTCCAGCCGGGGGTGTATACGGTCACGGCGAATGCCACCGATTACAACTCCAACTCGATCACGGTTACCGTCGACAACGGACTGACAGCGACGACCAACCTGACGCTGGTGTCGATGGGCGGCAGCTTCTCGCGGAATGTCCTGCCGATCCTGATGGTGAACTGCTCGATCGTCGGCTGCCACGACGACAGCACGGCGGCCGCCGGCCTGCGGCTGAACAGCTACACCAGCCTTATGAAGGGCTCCAGATACGGAGCCGTGATTTATCCGTACGATGCGCAGGGCAGCAAGCTGATCAAGCGCATCAAGGGGATCGAGACGCCCCGCATGCCCAAGAACCGGTCGGCCCTCTCGACCGCCGACCAGGGCCTGCTCTCCAACTGGATCAACGGCGGCGCCCGCAACAACTGACGGCGCGAACGGCTGAAAAGAGTGTCACTGGAGGAATGAATTCTATGGTGGACAAGAAAAAGGTGTTCTTCATCGGATCGGGGATCCTCATCATGGGAAGTCTCTCCTGGGCCGCTTCGACCATGCCGCAGGCGGCGGCCACGTCGCGTGTGAAGAGCGCCGTTCCCGGCTTCCAGCGTGCGGTAAACGCGCAGCATGCCCGTCCCGTCGCGCCTCCGGTCGTTCCGGGCAGCCTCGCTCTCGTTCCTCCGCCTGCCGAACTGCCGAGTTCGAATGCCCCGCTTGCCATCACGTCGGTGAAACCGGCCGGGGCTGTTGTGGCGG
>MWAR01000458.1 GCA_002068715.1 bacterium ADurb.Bin374 | reverse complement strand
ACGGGTGTTCTAGTCCGCGACGCCATCGAGCGGTATATCGAATCCACCGGTGGAATCACGGCCCTTCCCCCCGTCCGCATGAACAACACGGCGCTCACCGTCGAGCCGATCCAGTAAGACCATGGCAAAAGCCTGGTTCAAGGACCGCCTGAACGATCCCTGGCTTCGCAAGGCCCGTCAAGAGCAGTTCCGCTCGCGCGCAGCCTACAAGCTCGAAGAAATTCACCGCAAGTACAAGCTGCTGAAGCCAGGCATGAAGATTCTCGATCTCGGCGCCGCGCCCGGAAGCTGGACGCAGATGGCCATCCACTGTCTGAACGGGAGGGGGCTCGTCGTCGCCATCGATCTTCTCCCGATCGACCCGATCGATGGCGCGGTCATTATACAAGGCGATATACGTGCCGAAGAGTCGCAGAAGAAGATCGCCGACGCCGCCAAAGGCAAGTTCGATGTCATCCTGAGCGACATGGCTCCCGACACGACCGGCATCCACCATGCCGACACATCGAACTCCGCCGCCCTGGTGGCGCTGGCTCTCGAACTCTGCGACAGGTGGCTCAAGCCTGGCGGCAGTTTCGTGGGCAAGGTGTTCGAAGGCTCCGAATACAAGGATCTCCATTCCGAGGCAAAAAAGAAGTTCGAGTTCCTCAAATCCGTCAACCCCGAAGCCTCCCTCTCGAGAAGCCGCGAAGTTTACCTCGTAGGCACGGGTTTCAAGGGGCCATCGGCAGTATAATCGATTTCCGCAACTCGACAACCGCTCGAGGGCAGGAATAATATTATGAAAAATAATATCTTTTTATTATTGTTTTTTTTGATTCCGAACCTGGCGGCCTGTCAGAACGCCTGGCCTGTCCGCGGATTCGTCCGGGTCGGGGCTCAGTTTCATGATTTTCAGAACTACGGAAAAGTGCCGTATCTCCATGGAGGCCTCGATGTGCGCGCCCCGGCAGGGACGGTCGTTTACTCGCCGGTGTCGGGAAAGGTGACGATTTCGAGTTATCGGATCGATGCTTCCCGCACTCCTCTCAGATTCGCCTATGTACGAAGTCCGTTCACTCCCTCGGGCGATCTCTCGTCAAAATATATAGAAGTAAGTATTGTCACAAAAGACGGAACGAACTGGTGTTTCCGGCATCTCGATCCGAGCTCGATCCCCTACCATCTTCTCTCGAAAGCCGAAAGCGGGACGGACGTCGTCGCAGGCGATTCCATCGGCAACATCGTGCCCTGGACGGAAGCGGTTCTGCCGGTGACGGAAAAATACGATCATATCCACCTCGAAGTGATCGCTTCAGACGGCTCGTATCTCAACCCGCTCCCCTTCCTGGCCCCTGTGCCGGACACCCAGCCGCCGACGATCCACGGCATCTGGGCCGTTCCGAACGAGGAAACCGTCGCCTTCGGCGGCTCCAACGGCAAATCCGAGGTGTTCGGCGACATCGATTTCGTCATGGCCGTCACCGATTCTCTGCCGGGCGGCGGGTATCTGTATTCCCCCTATCGCATCCGGGCGTCGGTACGCAGGCTCGATGCCCCGGCGGGGATCATCATTCCCTTCTCTGACGTGTTCAAATTCGACAGACTTCCCATCAGGGGCGACAGAACCCAGCTAGCAACCGTCATCTACAAGGAACGCCTGAAAACGCCGATGGGCGTCATCGAATCGAACGGAAACGGCGGCCCGCGTTTTTTCCTCATGAATCTGACGAACGGCAATCCCGCGCTCGGATACAAGCCGGAATACGCGCTTCGCACCTCGGACCTCGCCAATGGCCGCTACGCCCTCGACGTCGAAGCATCAGACATCGGCGGTAACACCGCTTCAGCCACCCTCGAGTTTTCCGTCATGAACCGGCGCTGATCCGATCTTCTGCCCGCATCTCAGATCGTGATCTCGATCGTGAATATCGTTCCGCCAAGGGTTACTTTGTCTCCGGAACGTATTTCCAATGCGCCTTTGACAGACATTCCGTTGATTTCCGTGATGTTCGACGTCGTCTGCTGCACGGCGACAAACCTGCCCTTTTCGCGCCTGACGAGCAGATGCCGTCGGCTCACCTCAGCGGCGGTCATCGAGATGTTGCACTCTTTCGCGCGACCGATCAGCACTTCCACGCCACGGCCTTCGAACACCCTTCCGTTCTCATCCGTGAGTTTCACGTAGACGGAGGCCGGAACCGGCCCCGACTCACTCTGCCGCAGAAATCCGCTTCTCGAGATCGTCTTGTCGGAGGAACCGACCTTTTCATCTGGTTGTGGCGTCTCAGGCATGGCAACCGTCGAATCGACGGCAGGGACTTTTCCTGACATACCGCTCCGGGCAACAGTCTTTTTCGACATGTCGACAGCGGGCATCTCGGCCGTTTCGCCAGTTTCCTCAGTCGGCGGTTTCCGCTGTTCACCAGCCTCCTGAGCGGCATCAACGTCACCGGGCGGCAGATCCGGCTTCTCCGCCGGTATTCCGGCAGATTCGTTCGGGGCGCCTTTCGATTCGGGGTGCGGCACTGAGACCGGCATTTCACGTGTCCGTTCCGCCTGCGGAACAGGAGCCGGCGTTTCGAAAGGCTCCGGAGAAACAGTCATGACAGGCATCGCCTGTGTCGGCTCGGCGGTTTGCGGGACGGCAGGAGATACATCGTTTCCCGGAGGCTGTTCTGAAGCCCCTGCAGGAACATCTGAAACGGGCGGCGCCGGATGACCGGAGAAAAACTGCTCGCGTGCCTTCTGGAGTTCCTCGAAGTTCAGAAACAACGATCGTGTCGACATGAGGCCTGGATTTTTCTTCTGGTATCGCCAGACGGCCCATGCGACGACAAGGAGGAGAATGCCTCCGCCCAGGATGTGAAAATGATACTGCTTTTCTTCCAGTTTCGCGACGAACGCGACGTGAAGTTTCGCCCCTCCCCCAGCGGCCCGGCCAAGCACGAAATCCGCGGACGCGCCGTTGGGAAACGGAAGAAATTTGACCTGGTATACACCGCCCTTCCCGTTTTCAGGCGTGATTTCGAGCATCGAGTCACCAGACAACTGGACCTCCGGCGTCGGAGCGACAAGTCCCATGAACTGCACCGTCGCGGGATCGAACGTCAGCCGCCAGGCAGGGCCGCCCCCGGCCGGAACGGAAACATCGACGACGAACAGGGCACCAGGCTCTGACTCCGCCGGTCCAGACAACGTCTGCGCCACGGCGCACGGGCTCACCGCGGCAAAATACATTATAATATATAGCACATTCAATATTCGCCGTGTCATCAATGCATTCATCTCCCGGTTCGTTGTTTTGGGGTCAGAGAATTGACGGTCCGCATGTCACTTTCCCGGCTGCCATCCCGGAAACCATTCCATCAGTTCCTGGACGCTCGCCTTGTGGCTGCGCCGGCCGCCGAAGATACTCTTGATGAAGTTCCGCTTTCCACGTTTCTTTGCCTTGGATTCGAGAGCTTTCGCCATGAGCTCCGGTCGGTCCCAGGTTCCGCTGACCGTCAGATCGAGATATGGCAGGCCGGTCGCCTTGTCCTGAAGCACGCGGGTCATGGCGCCCATTTTTCGGCCAAGTTTCGTACGGCGCAGGGGCTGGGGGTTGAACACGATCTTGCCGGCGAGCTCGAGCTTGTACGGGTCGAAGGCGCTGTCGCTGATCTCGAGGCGCATCTCCGGTCCCGCAAAGAGGGCATCGGCAACGCGCACCCGGCCGCGCTCGATCACGTCGCCCTCGCTGCTGACGTAGAGATTCAGCCTGCTCTCGGTGAACTCGGGTTTCTCGAGAAATTCGAGGCCGATGTGCGAGACCATTTCCGGATCGAGCGGCATCTGCTCGACAACGAGGTTCTTCAGGCGTAATTGGAACACCGCATCACGAGTTCCTTCGAGCGTCTGTTCCGCCGTGAATTCGCCGCCCAGGATCCCCTTGAGACCGAAGCCGTTTCCGCCGGTGATCCCACCGCCAAGCGTTCCGAAATCGACGCCCTCGATGCTTCCGGCCAGCTTGAAATTCGATGTTTTCCCCGGCATCAGCCTGCCTGAAGCGGACGACAGGCGCACTCGCCCCTTCATCACGCCAAGGTCGCACGTCGAAGCGACCACGTTCCCGGTGCCGAGGTCGTATGTCATCGCCACGGCGCCGGGGCCGACCGGGACGGTCCAGGAACGTCCCTCGCTCGTGTAGCGGATGTCCACGGCCTCGGTCTTCACGTCGACATCGAACCTCGGTGCGTCGAGAGTGCCTCCGAGATTGACCGTGCCACTGAACGCACCTTCTTTCGGGAAGGACACCGTCGGCAGTTTCAGGCCGGACAGCAGCGCAAGCAGGTCGGACGGATAGGCCCGTTCGACAACGCCCTTCATAGTCAGTTTCGCGTTTTTCTGGGGGTCGATGACCTGACCGTTCGGAATCGAGACGAGGGAACGGCCGAACGCGGCCTTCACGTTGCGCCATTCGACGACCGACTCCGGCCGTCCCTGCCTGCGCGCCAGGAGAATCGTCGCATCGAGCGCGCTGATGGGCTCGGGGATGCCGGTCCATCTGAAACCGCCTCCCGCGATCCTGACCTCACCCTCGCCGCTGTACCGGTTCCGTCCTCCGCTAAGATTCAGCTTCCCGCCCATTTTTCCGGTCACGTTCGTCAGCTTGCCGGCGACACCGGCCGGCAGGAAACCGCCGTTCAGGATATCCATGAGCCGTGCGGCATCGACCTCGGCGAGGGAGGCAATCAGGCCGTCGATCATCGGTGCGAGCCGCTTTCCCTCTCGCTCCAGTCTTGCCCTGCCGGACAACGTTACCGCCCCGCCGGCAGCCCTCGCCTTCCCGTTCGTGATCGCGCCGGCGAATCTTCCCGGCGCGATCTGAGCGAGTTCCAGGTGGCCCGAAATGCCGCTCACGTCCACGGGCAGTGTTTTGCCGGAGCCGATCTGCAGAGGAAGCCGGAGGTCGAGACCGTCGACGTCGGCAGCGGCCTTCGCCGTGAGCGCCTCGAACGTCCCAGACGCAACGAACTCGACGGCAGCGGGGCCATCGACTGTGAACGGCAGGTTGAACTTTCCGATCCGGGCGACTTCGCCCATCAGCGTCTGAAGGCGCCTGCTCTGGCCCTTCAGTCTGAGATGCCTGATTCGTCGAGCTGACGGTTCTATCGCCGCCTCGAGGTCGAGAATCGTATCGAACACCCTGGTGTTCCCGTTCATTTTCAGCGTCTGGGCCTTTGCGCCGCGGGGCCTGCCCCAGGTAAGACGGCTGTGCAGGCCATCCAGAACGAAATCGACGCCGCCAGTCGAGATTTTCGCGTTCTTCGTGGACACGTCGCCTCGGTATTCCCCTTCCTCACCCGTGTTCAGCGACAGATCGAACGGCATGGCCGCCGAAACGCCGCCGGCTTTCACATCCAGCCTCGGACAGGAGATCGATCCGGCCAGCGAGGGACGGTTGAGCCGGCCATAGCCCTTGAGATTCAGAGTGAACGCCCCCCCGATGTCGAGGCCGAGCTTTTTC
>MWAR01000457.1 GCA_002068715.1 bacterium ADurb.Bin374 | reverse complement strand
CAGGAACATTTCTCGCAGATCACGTCGAGACTTCCCCAGCTCCTGACCCGCCTGAAGTCGCGGAAACTGCATTACGACAGCGTCCTCGACGAGATCGCGCGCGGTCAGTTTTACAAGGCCCTTGCGCTCGCCGAAGAATACGAAAAACGATATCCCGGCGTCGACGGGACCGCGCTGACGTCGCTGTGCGCGCTGTATCTCGGCCGCACGAGAGACGCGGCCCAGCTGTATGAGCAGGGGTTGGCGAAGGCTCCCTGCCATCCGCTCCTCCTGTTCATCAAAGCGATGGTCACAGACGCCCACGCCGAAACGTCGGCGACATCCCGGCCTCGCGCCCTGTATGACCTCGATCGCTGGAAAGAGGCGGAAAAGGCCGCCGACCAGCTGACGCAGGCGTTTTCCAGATCGGCCGAGGGGCTGCTGGTTCGGGCCCGCATTGCGCTCGACCGCATGCAGCCGAGAAACGCCCAGGTGTTTCTCGACCGCGCCGCCCAACGCGACCCAGATCACCCCATGCTCGATCTGCTGCGTCTCGATCTCGCGCTGATGGCCGGCGAGCCCGAAAAGGGCGGCGACATCCTGAAACGCGCGTTCCGGCGCGGCTATAATTTACCGTCGGTCAACCTGAAGGCCGGCCTGCTCGCCGCCGCGAACGCACGGCCCGACGAGGCGAAAACGATCATGGACGACGCGGCGAACAGCCTGCCGTTCCTCGACCGCGACGCCTGGTTCCTCTATGTCCAGCTCGCCATCATCACCAACAGAGTCCAGGACGCCCGCCGCGCGCTCGATATCTGGGCCGCGCGCCTGCCCCGCCACAGTCTGGCCTGTTACATGGAGGCGCTGTATTGTTTCAAGGTCAGCGATGTCGACAAGGGGCTCGAATGGCTGAAGAAGGGCTTCGCCATGAACCCGGACCACGTCACCGTCCTCAACGCCCTCACCGCGATCCCGGCGTTGAGCCGCGATCCCGTTCTCGCTCAGCAGATCATGACCCGGCTGTCGGCCGCCGAGCAGGCGGCCCAGGAAAATCCCGCCCTTCCACAGCCTGACCTGCCGAAAACGGATGACGGAAAGCCCACGCCGCTCCCGCCGGACCCGACCCAGGAACCATCCCCGGATGAGGCTTCTGTCTCCGATGAGACGTCGACCGCGTCCACCCCGGCCACCGCCGCCATTCCAACGCCCGCCCCCGCATCGCCCCAGCCTGTTGCCGCGGTTATGCCTGAGTTTCCGATGACGGGGCCTTCGGCGAGTTCCGCAAGGTTTTCGATCAAATCCGCGATCGGCACGGCTCCCAGCCTGCCGGGCATCATGTTGCAGACCCTCGAGATGACGATGAACCGTCTCGAATCGCGGCTCGGGTCGTTGAAAGCCCCCCTCGCGGTTCACCTGGTCCCAGTTTCGGCGATGGGCTCGAGCATCGCCCGCTTTTTCCCGGACAAGAACACTCTCGTCATATCGGCGCTGTATACCGACCTGGGTGCGGTCCGAAGCTGGATCGCCACCGAATATCCGACCGCCGACGAGGAGAGTTCGATGATCCTTTCCCAGGCGCTGCCTGGCTTCGAACTTGCGCGGGAGCTTTCCCGGGCCATCCTGTTCGGCAGGGCGCCGAAGGCGTTCGCGCCGGAGAATCACGCCATCTGGCTTCAGACCGGCATTTCGGAGATTCTCGGCGGAAGTGACGACGTCACGAAGTTTCTGCTTCAGACGGTGCAGTCGAGAATCGCCAGTGATGAAACGCAGTTGGTCCAGTTGGACAAGGTCGACGACCTGCTCGCCGATGCTTCGGCATCGATCGCCGTGCGCGACACGGCACGTGCCCAGGCGTATCTGACGACCGCGTTTCTCGTGAAGAAGAAACCGGATTTCACCCAGGGAATCGCCGCCGCCATCTCGCTTCTCGATAAACTGGGAAGCGGCGTTTCGCTGACGGCGGCCCTCCAGGATGTCTTCCAGATGCCGCGCGACCAGTTCGAATCGGGCTGGAAGGAGTCGGCGTTCTGGAGCCTCCGCCAGGGCGTTCCCTATGAATGGTAATCGCTATGGAACGGCGAGGAACTCCTCGTAACTCGCCGCCGCCAGGGCCGGGTTGAGCTTTTTCTCCTCGCCGAGCGTCCGGCTCGGCACAGGGCCGTAATCGTGGCCCGGGCAGACGATGAGACCGTCGGAAAGCCGCTTGATCCGTGCGAGGCTCCCGTAAAGTGCCTGCGCATCGCCTCCCTCGAGGTCGGTGCGACCGCAGTTCCCGATGAAAAGGGTGTCACCGGTTATCAACCACCTGCCGTCGACGATCAGGCAGATGCCGCCCGGTGCGTGTCCGGGTGTATGGATGATTTCGACGGTTCCCCTGCCGCCCCAATCGAGCGATGCGCCATCGGCCGCATACGCATCCAATCGTATATCACCATGAATATATCGCTCCGACTCTTTGTGCCCGAGCACCGTCGCGCCCGTCCGGGCTTTTACGGCCGCGGCGGCATTTATATGGTCGAAATGGTGATGCGTCAGAACGATGCAAGACAGGTCGAGCCGGCGGGCTTTCACCGCGGCCATGATCTTACCCCCATCGAACGCCGGGTCGATGACGACCCCTCTTCCGCCGTCCTCGTCGCCGATCAGATAGCAGAAATTTCCCATGGGCCCGACCCGTATCGTTTCGAGAAACATCCCCCGCCTCCTTCGGCCGCGCACCGGTGAAGATTGCCCTGCCGGTTTTTCCTTGTTTGCCGCTCACTCGTCCATTATAATGAAAGCAGAGAGAGGCGGCAATTTCCGTCCAGATGAAGAACGTCGATCCGAAATCCGGCATGGCGGTTCCCACGGAACTGTATGATGCAAGTATGCATAGCATCGGCATCATTCCTGCTTCATGAGGAGCAACACCAGATGAGCCGCCTCTTTTCCGCCCTGCTCGCCGCCTGCCTGCTGTTCGCCCCTCCCGCGGTGGCCCCCGCGGCCGCGGACGCCATCCACGAGGCCGTCCGCAGGGGCGATCTCGACCGCGTCATCGAGATTCTTGGCCGGCATCCGCGCGTCGTCGAGGACCGCGACACGCTTCGCCCCAGGTCGGAAGGCCTGCCGATGCTTCAACAGGCGACGCCGCTGCATTTCGCCGCGCAGTCGGGAAACGTCTCGATCGTCCGAGCGCTCCTGAACGCTGGTGCCGACGTGAACGCGAGGAATCCGCAGGACATCACGCCCCTCCATCTCGCCGCATGGGACGGAAACGCCGACATCGTTTCCCTGCTGCTCGAGCACGGCGCCGACATCGACCGTAGAAACCATCGCAACGAAGGCATGTCCGCCCTCGACCTCGCCGCCATGACTGGTTCCGCCGAGGTCGTCCGCATCCTCATCGAACACGGAGCCGATCCTCGGCGGGGAGACCCCGTGAACCGGGTCACGCCCCTGCATCTTGCCGCCGCCTGGGACCAGACGAAGGCCGCGGATGAACTGCTCCGGGGAGGATCGGATCTCAACGCGCGCGATGCTCGAGGACGCACCCCGCTTCACTGGATCATTCCGGCAGACCGGCCCGAATCATCACACGGCGGGTCACGCCGCGGGTCGGTCGCGATGGCCGGTTGGCTGATTTCCCATGGAGCTCTCCTGAACCCCGGCGACTCCGAAGGGAAAACGCCCTTCGCGATGGCCGTCGCCGCAGGCTTGCCGGATATCGCCAAGATTTTGAAAAACGCCGGAGGGCTCGACACGCCCGTTCAATTCGAGGATCTTCTGAATGCCACGGACACCACCCGCCTCGCCGCGGTTCTGCAACGCGCCCCCCTCCTGGCGAACGCGCCGCTGGCCGGCGGCCGGCCGCCCCTTCATGCCGCCGTTGCCGCGGGAAATGTCAGCGCCTGCCGTCTGCTCATCGCCGCGGGAGCGGACCCCTCCCGGAAAAACCGTGATGGCGAGACGGCGCTTCATCTGTGTGCTGCAGCCGGGAATATCGACATTCCAGGCATCATCGCCTCGCCAGCAGATATACTAAACAGTATCAATGACTACGAACAGACGCCGCTCGATGTCGCTCTGGCATATGGAAACGCGTCGGCAGCTGAAGTCATCCGCCGCCTCGGCGGGCGCCCAGGCACTCCTTCCGGAAAGGTCATGATCCTGCAACCCGGCGACGAGGTCCAGATCAAGCAGCCGAAATCGAAACAGCGGGTGACGCTTCGAATAGCAAGCAATATATCAAGAATCGTTTTTTCCGAAGCGACGCTCACCAAGTCCGGTCGGCTCTTCGAGGCCCTTAACGGGCACGACATGACGGCCGTCCGCCAGACGCTCGAAGACGAGCCTCTCGTATCGAACGTGCCGCAGATCATCGGCAGTTTCACGAACGGCATCACGCCCCTGCACCTCGCCGCCGAGTCGGGGGATTCCGCCGCGACGGCCCTGCTCATAATGTTCGGGGCACGTGTCAACGCGACGGACCGCCGAGGCCGTACGCCGTTGCACATCGCCGCCGAAAAGGGACACGCAGAGGTGGCGCGCCTTCTCGTCGAACGCGGCGCCGACCCCCGCCGTCCGGACGCATCGGGCTGCACCGCCTTCGAGCTGGCAACGGACCCGGAACTGTCGGTCTACCTCGAACGTCAATGAATATCGTCACGCACGGTCTTCTCAGCTGGTGCATCGCCCAGCGAGTCTGCGGAACGAAGCGTGACGCCGCTCTTGCCGCGACGGCGGGGCTTCTTCCCGATCTGGACGGTGCCGGTGCCCTGATCGACATGTTCCGCGGCGGCGAAGCCGAGTATTATTCGGCATATCATCACATTCTCGGCCACAACATCCTCGCAGGCGTCCTCATGGCGTCCGTCCTCGGCGCCTGCGCCGACCGACGGATGCGTGTCGCCGCAACGTCGGCGGGACTTTTCATCATTCACATCATCTGCGACGTCGTCGGTTCCAGGGGCCCCGACGGCGAAGCCTGGGCGATACCCTGGCTGTATCCGTTCGACAGCGGTTCGTCTCTTCTCTGGGACGGCCAATGGGAAATCAATGCATGGCCGAATATTTTATTAACTATTATAGTATTGTTTCTCTTTTTCCGACAAACGCGTGATATGGGCTGGTCACCGCTTCGATATGTTTCAGAGCGCGCCGACGCAGCGTTCGTTTCAACCATCCGCAAACGGCTCCCGCTACCGGCCCAACGGCCATGAGCGGAGGCATCCGCGAGGTGAGATCCGGTCCCGGCCTGTACATCCACGTCCCCTTCTGCCTTTCGAAATGCGCCTACTGCGCCTTTTACTCGACCCTTCCGACGCCCGACCTCGTCGCGGCCTTCCTCGCCAGGCTCGAAGCCGAACTCAGCGCCGAAATCGACGACCAGATCCGGCCAGCCATAAGAACGGTCTTCATCGGCGG
>MWAR01000456.1 GCA_002068715.1 bacterium ADurb.Bin374 | reverse complement strand
CCCGCCTCATCCGGCAGTCGGGCCTCGAAAACGCCGACCTCAGGAACGCTTTGCAAGCCGCTTCTCGCAGAGACGGTCTCGGCGTCAGCCTGTTCCTGTACAACCGCAACCGGCTGGTGTTTTCGGCGGGCTCCCTCCCGGCAGGCTCGCTGTTCGAGCGGCTGATGGAGCTCCTTCACAGGGATGGCGAAGCGTTTCTGGCCGGTCAGCGCGCCGTGAAGGATGATCTGATGGCGATGTTCGGGCCGGGCAACCGTCTCGAGCTGATCAAACGGTCGCGCGGCCTTCTCAGCCGTTTTGGCCGGCCAGGCAAGAGCCGTGGAGCCTATTTCTGGAACGAGTATCCCGATGGAACGTCTCTGTTCGCACTCGTCCATCGGGTTCCCGAGGCCGCCGACCGCTTCAGACGAGTCAGACAGCGAGCCGGCATGACCTGGTCCGGCTTCGCCCTCCCCGGGAACGACCGATGGTTCCCACCCCCGAACACCCCGGATCAGGACATGAAGATAGCCTGGGAAAAATGCCGCTCGACCGGCCGTCTCCAGGTCAGGCACGCTGACCTCGAATGGGTGTTCTGTCAGAGCCAGCAGGAGCTGGTCTGGTGCGTCGCCGCCCCCGTTCCCGCCGGGTCCTCGGCGCCTGCGATCAGGAATCTCGTCATCACGGCGTCGGCGGTGTCGGCCCTGCTTCTGCTGGCGTGGCTGTTCGCCAGCGCGGGCATCCGGCCCGGGCCGGACATCATCCGTCTGATCGAGGCTCTTCCACTTCGGCTCAGGCTCACCCTTCTGTTCGTGATGGCGACGGTCCTTCCGCTCGGCCTCGCCTCGATCATCGGCGGCATCGGCGTCATGGATCGCATCGAGGTTCTCACCGTCGAATCCGACCGACAGGCTCTCGGACGTCTCCATCGCTACGAGCACGGGGTTTCCTCCTACCTCGAGAAGTTCCGCGTCATCGCCGAGCGGCTTCGCGACCATCCCGCCATTCGTGAAGGCCGCATCGAATCCCTCGGTCCGATGCTGTCGAAGCTCCAGGAACAAGACGCGTTCCAGGATCTCGAAGTCCGCGACCACCAGGCCAAGCCCCTCTTCTCGACGATCGATGCCCAGGTCAAGGGAAGCAACCAGGCGATCGAGATGTTCAGCCGCACCGCGGTCCGCCGGTATGCTCCCGCCCGCGGTCTCCAGGCGGACAAGGTGACTGCCTCGGAACTCATCGGCGAAGCCATTCTCTCGTCGGACGACGTGGGTCTCGCCTCGATGCTGCGCTCGCGCGGCAAGGTCTGGACGTTCAGAATGGGTACGAACCCCACCCTCTGGTTCTGGGACGTCTACCCAGACCAGGCAACAGGGCCGGCCTTCATCTGCCTGACGCACCAGCTCGAATGGATCTACGGCCGGTATATCAACGCCCTCGTCGCGAAACGGGTTTCGGAATCGGCACCCAGGCCGGTCATCATGCGCTACGGCAGCAGCATCGCGAACGATCGCCCGCGGCCGGCGATTTCCGGCGCCGACCGTCTGGCCCTGCGGAACGCTGCCATCCGCAGCCAGGAGTCCGGTCGCGTGTTGTCCCGGACGATCCGACTGGCAGACGGCATCTACCGCGCGGTGATCAAGCCCGAAACCGCCCTGGGAAGCTACATCCTGGCGGACCTCATGCCGATCGAGGAGCAGCTCCGCGCGCTCGCCCCCATCCGTAACCGACTGAAGCTCACTGCAGCCATGGCCCTCGTGCTGTCTCTTCTCGCGGCGTCGCTGATCGCGTCGCTGTTCATCGTTCCGATAACCGACCTGGGCGAGGGCATCAGCGCCATCCGCCGCAGAGACTCGGCGTTTCGCATCCCTCTCCGCCGCCCGGACGAGTTCGGAGCCGTCGCATCGGCCTTCAATCGCCTTCTGAGCGAGTTCAAGGAACTCGAATACGGCCGTATCGTCCAGGAAAGTCTTCTTCCCGCCGTCACGGATGCGCCGGAAGGGTATGAGATCAGCGTCATGCGGCGTTCAGCGACCGATCTCGCCGGCGATTATTACGATGTCGTCCGTCTGTATGACGGAAAATTCGCGATTGTGCTCGGGGACGTGACCGGTCACGGCATCGCGGCGGCCCTTCCCATGGCCATGGCAAAGGCGACCGTCGAATATGAGACCATCTCGCGCTGGGGGTATCCGGGCCCGCTGTTGGCGCGTCTCAACGCCCTCTTCAACCGGGAGCTCAAGCCGCGTCAGAAGTTCATGACGATGGGGTGCATCCTCCTCGATCCCGTCACCCACACCATCACGTTCGACAACTCGGGTCATCCATATCCTATGATATATAGTCATTCAGACAAGCGTTGTTCCGAGATGGTCCTTCCTTCTCCACCCCTCGGAATACGGGCATCGCGCACCAGCAAGCCCGTCTCGCGCGTCATACAAGCCGGTGACGTCGTCCTCCTGTACACCGACGGAATCATTGAATGCACGGGACGCTCGACCGGCGAAATGTTCGGCTACCCCGCGCTCATGAAGCTGCTCGAAACGTGCGCCGAGACTCCCGGGCTTTCGTCCGGCCAGATCCTCGAACGCATTTTCGCGACACTCGACGAGTGGCGTGTGGACGGCCCGCTCGCGGACGACATCACCCTGCTCCTTCT
>MWAR01000455.1 GCA_002068715.1 bacterium ADurb.Bin374 | reverse complement strand
CCCCTCCGCAACTGCCGCTCCGGCCGACGATCGCTCGGCCCTGCCATCAGCCGGAGCTTTCCATACGTCGTTGACACATCCCGGCGCGGTGCGCTGGAAAGCTCTCCTCGAGCTTGGCGAAGAAAGGTTCATCGAGGAGCTGCGCCGGATCGTCTGCATTCCGCCCAGGGGGCCCTCCCAGAAAGTCCTGTTCGCACCCGAGGCCGTGCTGACGCAGGGCTGGGGCACCCCGGCAGATCTGTGCGCGATGGCTTCAGTCTGGGCAACGAAGCGAAATCTGGCGGCCGTCATCGGCTCGGTTCCCCTCACCGATGCCGGCAGAACCGTGATTGCCTCGATGACCGGCTTCGGCGACCATCTCGAACGCCTTCCCGTCGTCAAGGTTGGAAACCGGCTGCATGCTCTCCCCTTCGACGCGGCAGACCCACGCTATCTCGATCCGACCGACTTCGAGCCGTCCGGGAATTTCACGGACACCCTGGTCAAGCTGACGGTGCGGGTCTTCACACAGCCGGGCGGCGGCAACCAGGCCGCGCAGATCGGTGGAATGGGTGATGCCCTCGGAGGCGGAAGCAGCGACGACGTTCAGGCGTTGACGCTGCTCGACCTCGAGATTTCCGCCCGCACCCTGTCGGCGGACATTGCCGAACTCGCCTTCACGAAGCGCGGCGACGGCAATCTGAAAGCCGTTCTCTGGCTCCCCGACGGCAGCATGCTGTCGGGAACCGATGACCAATCGGTCGACACGCAGCAGGCCCGCGTGACCGGCTGTGAGATCACGATCCAACCGGGAGACGACGCATCCGTCCCGCCCCTCGAACTATCATTCGACAACGGTCGGGAAGCGGCGAACACGGTTCTCGCCCTCGCCGTCATGGCCCCCGACCTTCCCGCAAGCGAAACCGCAACCCTGGAGTCAGCATGGAAAGAGGCTTCGGCGGCGGCTTCTCCGACGGTCTGGGTCCGAACACGCGAATTTCTGCACAGCAGGCTGGCGTCGCTGATCGCCCTTCAGACGAAACACGAGCGGGAATTCGCCGCGAAGACGGGCGTTCGCATCGGCCGACCTGATGCACCGCGCATCGTCATCCTGTCGGCATTCTCCACGCCACACGGCATCGAGACGGCCATCGATCTGCGGCGTGCGCGGCCTCAGGCATCCGGAGATGCTTCGGCCGTCGCCGCCTTCCAGTTCGGCACAGGTCTCTTCGATGCGGTGCTCGAAGAACGCATCTGCGGAGGCTCAGGGCTCGTCTCCCGCTGGGGCACGCAGGCCGGAGTGAACGTCATTCCGCCCGGCAAGGCCGAAGCGCTGGCCGATCACCTGGAGGCGAACAGCTTCCCCGAGCGCGTGGTGCGGCTCGTCCGAGAATCGCGCGGGGCGCTGCTGTTTCCGAAAACCCCGAAAATGGAGGGCTCCACTCCGCGCTGGAGCTGGTTCGAGATCGACCCCGAAACGTTCGCTATGACCTCGGTGCTCGACGACGGCTCTCACGGAGCCGCCGAAGACGCGATACTGGAACATGCCCAGAACGCCAACTCCTGGACCGTCGGATTCCTGATCGGCGTCGACGTGGCGCTCGGCTCGACCGCAGCGTTCTCGCTGACGGGCGAGGAGTATGCCACCGTCCTGGCGATGGCCGAATCATTCGCGACAAGTCTGAAGGACCAGCTCACGCGGATCGGCCCCAACCCCGGCTTCTCCTACGGCGGCGCGACCGTGAGCCTCGGCGGCTTTTCGTTCGACCCGACCGACCCCAACGCCTCCCACGAAGCCTTCGGCAACTTCGCCGACGGCTTCGAGAAAGGCGTCGCCTTCTACTTCCTCCTCGCCAGGCCCCCCACCCCGCCGAAGAACTAACAGACCGATTTTCCGCTTGTCCCCACCGTCGGTGAGCCAGACAAACCTGGCGGCTCACTCACCGGCGGTTGGGAGCGGTGGAGATACCAGTAGAGCGAGATGGACAGATAGCAGGCGGCGCCGAGAAAGGCGAGACCGGTGAAGCCGATTTGCATCGCGAGGAGGGGGGCGCCGAGGGTCGCGAGAACGGACGCAAAGCCGTTGGCACCCCATGCCCAAGGGGCCAGGTCTTCGTCGGTTTTCAGAACATGCCGGAATCCGAGGGGGAAGAAGATGCCCATCGGAAACGCGAGCGGGACGATGAAAAGCATTCCGAGAGGGAACTTCTGCCAGTCGGGAAGACGCATGGCGATATGTATCGCCCCATCGAGCAGCCACGGACTGGAAGCGGCGATCAGGGCAACGACGGCGGCGCCAGCCATGCCTGCCTTTTCGGGTTTTTCCGCGACTATGTCGCTTGCCAAACTTCCGAGACCGCTGAAGACGAGGAAGCCGGCGATGACCGTGGCCGCGGAATACACGGGATGCCCGAGGAAGAGGACGAGCTTCTGCATGCACCCCATTTCGAGAAGCATATATCCGGCGCCGATGGCGCAGAAGTAGCCGAGCGATGCCATGTTTCTCCGCGACAGCCCTCGCCGTCCGCGCACGGCAACGATCGGGAACAGCAGGAGGAAAAAGGTCAGAACAACCGCCTGGAGCATCGCCAAAACCATCAACAGAGAGCCAAGTTCGACGAAGGGGCGGACCCTGTTGCCGAACTGCGCGAACAGGTCGGGAAGTCTGCTCCATTTCAGAAAATGGTAGAAATACGGCCGGTCGTCCGTCGCCGCGGAAATCCGGAAAGGATATGCACTGATATATTCTTTGCGCTCGACGCCGAGCAGGGCTTCGGCGCCTTCCTCATACCAGGGTCTGTCGAGCCGATGATGGGGGATCGCCCCGGAAGCGACAGAGCCGGGCATGCGACAGACATCGAACGACCGCTCCGCGCAGAAGCTGCGAATGGCGGTCAACGCCGCCGGAGCGGGCGGGTTTCTGAAACACAGGATGGTCACGGTCGCCCAGTTGCGGATCATGACGATGTTTGCGGCGGGATCGGCGCCGACCCTCTTGAGCGCCAGAGCCATGGCCTCGACGATCTTCAGGGCATCTCTCGGAGGCACCTCGGCCCATCGCGTCACCGAGATGACCCCACCCGGCTTCAGACACCGCACCATCTCCTCGAACGCTTCGACCGTGAACAGATACGATTCCTGGCCTGCCCGCAGGCCGGCGCCGGCGATGCCGAGCGCATCGACCAGCGACATCTGGATCAGATCGTAGGTTCGTCTGGTCGTCGCAAGGTAGTTTCGCGCTTCCCGGTTCAGGATGACCACGCCCAACAGGGAAGCGACATTGCCGCTTCGCTCCCGCAAGGGACCCCGTAACGCCCCGATCACCGCTTCGTCCAGTTCGAGTGCGGTCACCGAGCCGGCTTTTTTCAATATCGCCTGATGTATATCCGACCCGCCGCCGACGCCGACGATCAGGACTTCTGGCCGATCGAGAAACGAGTAGGCCGCGGCCGAGGTCAGGCGGTCGAGAAAGGCGCGATCCCGGTCGTCACGGCAGTGATACACTGGCACAGGCTGGTCTCCGTCGGTCAGAAGAACCGAGTGGGAAGGCACGATTCCGCGGTATCCCAGTTCAAGACCGGGAGCGAGGTGAATGTTCGGACCTTCCAGTATGTCGATCCTTCCGAGCGGACTTCTGGCAGCATGGATGGAACAGGTTCCCGCCATGCGGCTGAACACGGGAAGGGCCTTGTATTCCGACATCGCGGGCTCGGCGGGAACCACGGCATACATCCCCGCGAGAACGATTCCCGTGACGGAGAGGATCGCGGCGTGGCGGTTATCACCGCGTTCACCAAGCATCCATGCCGCGGCAAACGCCAACCATGCGGCGATCCAGAGCAGCCCGACCGGCGTGAGCCAGAAGAGCAACGACATCCCGAAAACGGCCCCCGCACCCGACCCGAAGAATCCTGCGGCATAGGCCGCACCGACGCCCTCGCCCGCCTCGATCAAACATGCGGCGAT
>MWAR01000454.1 GCA_002068715.1 bacterium ADurb.Bin374 | reverse complement strand
CCATGCTCGAAACGGAACTCCTTCGGCCGAGGCGGCTCGAAACCCTTCGGGAGCAGGCCAGGGCCGCTTTCGAGCGCGACCTGAAGGCAAAGGAGCGCCTGCTCGAGGCTCAGAAGTCGCTTCAGAGGGACTATGCGGATGCGGAAGCATGGCGCCGCTGCGGTGACCTGCTGCTCACGCATGGCCGCGACATCGTTCCCCGTATGACGGAGATCCGTCTGACCGATTGGGAATCCGGCGCCGAGGTCGTCATCCCGCTCGATCCGCTTCGCACACCGGCGCAAAACGCCCAAAAATATTTTCATCGATATAAAAAGGCCCTGCGGGGGCGTGAAGAGACGGCACGGCGTATCGCCGATCTGCAGGGCGAGATCGCGTGGCTTCGCGAACAGATCTGGTTGTGCGAAAACGCCGATTCGGCCGCGGATCTGGTGGCCCTCCCATCGGCAAAACCGAGCAGGCGGAGAGGAACTCATGCAGGCCGAAACGAAGCCGAGAGGGCGCGGGTTGCCGCTAAGGCCGTCAAGCCGCTCGTCGAGATAGACGGATGCCGGTTTTATGTCGGGCGGAACGGGAGGCAGAACGATCTCGTCACCTTTCAGATCGGAAAGCGCGGCGACGTCTGGCTCCATGCCAACGACGTGCCGGGAGCCCACGTCGTCGCCCGACGCCCGGGCGGAACGCCGACCACCGACGATATCCTGCGCGGCGCCGTGCTGGCCGCCTGGTTCAGCTTCGCGCGGCAGAGTTCGAAAGTGCCGGTCGACTACACGGATATCGCTCATGTCAAGCGCATTCCCGGCGGTGGCGCGGGTCGTGTCAATTACACACATCAGAAAACCCTGTATGTCAACCCCGCGGATGCCGAAAGTGTATTTAAAACAATATAATATATGCATCGTATTGTTTCGGGGTTGCCGCAATGATCGTGCGGGATACCACAAAATTTGATTGCCGAGGGCGGGGCGCCGGGGACTAGCGGATTTTCACGAGGATACCGGTGAGATCGTCGGTGAAGGGGGTGTTGCCGCCGAACTCGGAAACTTGCTTGAAAATGGTTTCGAGCAGGGCTTTTGATGGGGCTTCGGGGGATGCGGCGATGAGGGTTTCGAGGCCTTCGATGCCGAACATGCGGCCTTCGGCGTTTCGGCGTTCGGTGAAACCGTCGGAATAGAAAAAGGCTATGTCCCCTGATCCGATCGGATGTTCGAGCTGGTGATAGCGTTTGAGTTCCGGAAAACCCAGGGGCTGAAAATCGCCCTTCAGGCGGGTGAAACAACGGTTTTTCGCGGAGTATACGAGGCTCGTCGTGTGTCCGGCGTCGACCCAGATGAGTTTGTGGGCCTTCAGGTCGAATCTCGCATAGACCAGGGTGGCGAAGCTGTCGAGCATGGCGAGGTTCTCGCCGACGTCCTCGTGCACGCGCCGGACGATCATTTCGGGCGAGGGAATCTCCTGCGAGCCCGCTTCGCAGTTCGCGATGGCGAGGCGGCCGAATGCCCGCCCGAACGCGTGCTTCGTTCCCGCGCCGATGAGCGCCGCGTGAAGGCCCTTTCCCATCACGTCTCCGACGATGACGTCGAAACAGCCGGTGCGGTGCTCGATGACGTCGATGAAATCGCCGTCGATTCCCTGGGAGGGCTGGGTGAAGCAGGCAAAATCGACGCCGCTGACGACCGCGGGCAGGTTTCCGAAGAGAAGCGCCTGCTGGATCTCGCCGGCGATGTGGAGTTCCTGCTCCTTGGCATGCTTTTCCGCCTGCGTGAGTTCGTGCATTCTCAAACCTTCGGCGAGGGCTGCCTGAAGCTGGTCCGCTGAGCACGGTTTGGTCAGGAAACGGAAAATATTGCCCTCGTTCACGGCCTGAACGGCGACCCTGAGGTCCAGTTCGCCCGTGAGCATGATGCGGGTCGTTTCCGGTGCGATCTCTTTCACCTTCCCGAGAAAAGCCGCGCCGTCCATGCCGGGCATCCGGAAGTTGGAAACGACGACAGCAAACGCGGGACCGTCCTCGACGGCGCGCAGACCCAGGGTTCCGTCTCCGGCCGAGGAAACGTCCCACGTGGCGGATAGATCGCGGCTGTACGCCGTCAGAAGAGCCGGATCGTCATCCACCAGAAGAATGCGGGGCTTTGGCTTTGCCGCGAAGAGGTTCATCCGCGTATTTTCCCGATGTGTCGGTTGCAGAGTTCGAGCCAGCCGGGAACGTGCGATGTCATGCCGATGGCTGCAAGGTGCTCCTCGTCGAGCGATGGCTGGGCGGCATTCTCGAGAATCGCGTTCGCCACATGCACCGCCGTGACCAAAGAAAACTCGGTCTGGTGCAGCTGCGAAGGACGGTGATGACAGGCGACGGCTTCCACGACCGCATCGGGAAAGCCCCACAGGCCGAGAAGGTACGCGCCGATTTCGGCGTGGGACGTCGCGTATTCGGCATACTCAGCCTTCGTGAACTCCTCACCCTCGCGAAACCGGCGGAGAATCGGGCGTATGTAACTGTCCGCGTCCATGATCAGCAGTTTCCCGAAGTCATGCATCATCCCTGCGAGCATTGCCTCCTCCATCATGTGCTGCGTTCCCCGTTCGGCCCGGACGATTTCACGCGAGAGGACCGATGCCAGCGAACTGTGAGCCCAGATGTCATCGAGCGAAAGGCCGGGAATCGGCGATTCCGGCGCGGCATAAAAAAGTTTAACGTATAATACGAGAGATTTTATCATGTTGATCCCGAGCAGTCCCGCAGCCTCCTTCGGGCTCGTGATCCGGCGCGGAAGCCCGAACAGGGCCGAGTTCACAAGGTGCAGGAGTCGGGCCGTCATCGAGAGGTCTTTCGAGATGATGTCGCCGATTCGGTCGAGCGAGGCGGTATCGGACTCGAGTTCGCGGGCGAGTTCGTTGTAGAGGGGCGGCAGGCTCGGCAGATTCGGAATGCCGCCGATGATCCTGACCAGGCGCGGCTGACGGAGAAGGTGCCTCAGGTTTAGCGCGCGCTGTACCGCTGTCTCCAAATCCTCGATTCTGCAGGGTTTCGTGAGAAACTGCTGGGCTGACTGGGTCGATCGGAGAAACTGCTCGGACTCTCTGTCGGCTTCGGTCGAGAGAATCATCCGGACGATTTCCGGATGGGCTCTTCGGGCGATTTCGAGCAGTGTTTCGCCGTATATCGGCGGCAGAAACAGATCCGCAATGATGACGTCGGGGGGGAAGTTCACGATCGATTCGAGAGCTTCGCGAGGGGTCTGCACATAATAAGTGAGCCAGTCGAGGCGCCGGTCGAGGACCAGACGCCTCATGCCGTCGAGGGCGTTCTGGTCGCCGTCGACGAAAAGAACCGATGGCTTGGCCTGTCTCATCGATGGTTCCTGGCGATGATGGTCTGCGTTTCGTCAGAGTTCGTTTTCGGTTGATTTTTCATCGTTCGTGTTCTTCGGTTCCGGTCGTATTATACCAAAGCTCCCCAAGCCGTACGCGTATGAAAACCTGCACAGCACATATATCGGGCAAGTTCGAACGTTTCCGGAAGAAATTCCGCATCTGATGCCGATCTGATGGGATGCCATCTGTTGCGGATTCGCCGGAGGGATGGTAGGATATCCACACTCTCAGCTATTCTCTCCGGAGGCATGCGTGGCAAAAAGCCGTCGACGCTCGACCGAGCAGGCTAACCTCGTTCCCGAGCGGGAATCCAGCGGGGCCGTCGCGCTGCCGTCTACAGCCGGCGAACATGTGACGGTTCTCGATCAGATGCTGCGCGAGATGGCCGTCGACGAGGAGATCATTCTCGCCAACCTCGCGTTCGATCCGACCATCATCGGAAAACAGCTCCGCGACAAGCGTTTCACCGTCTCGGATTTCCAGGGAGTCGAGGCGAACCGGGCGTTGCTGGGTGTATTTCTCGACACGATCGAGGCGGAAGAGGCGCTGAACGCCGCGAACGTGACCCTGCGCCTGGAAAACGAGCGCAAGGCCGGCAAACCGCTCATCGACTGGATTGGCCGCGAGCGTGTGCACCGGCTGTTCACGACCCCCTTCGGTGCGCCCGGCGTCGCCATGACAGACGACATCGAGCCCGTCGTGGACCGCATCCGCGACCGTAACGTGCGCACACAGGCCCGGCGCCTGATGGTGCTGTATGCCGAAAAGATCGCCCGCTCGTCAGACGACGCCTACGAAGTGCTCGGCGGCTGCATTCAGGAGCTGCGCACGCTGTTCCTGCAGGGCAGCGCCGGGTATATCCGCAACATGGACGCGCACATCGACGAGATGCGCGAACTGGTGCAGGAGCACCGTCAGCGCCGCAAGGGGTATATCGGCTACGAGACCGACTTTCCGATTCTGCAGGAGCGCCTGAACGGCATCCAGAAGCAGTTCTACCTCGTCACCGGCGGCGTCGGCATGGGCAAGTCGACCTTCGTCACCCAGCTTGCCTGGGACCTGGCCGCGGGCAATCCCGAGCTGACGGTGCTGTATTTCAGCCTCGACCTCAACCGGCTCGACGTCACAGCCAAGCTGGTGGCGCACGCCTCCGACGTGCCGATCGATTACGTGAAAAACCCCTACCTGGCCAACGTCGCGTTCGAACAGCGCCGCCAGGACGGCCTCGCGAAGGTCGCGGAGATGCGCGAGCGACTCCTCGTCATCGACGAGGGAAACGGCCGCATCTTCCTCGACGACGTGCGCAAGCTGGTCAAGCGCACGAAGCTCGAACGCGGCGGCGACGTGGCCGTGATCATCGACCCGATCTTCAAGATCCACGTCAAGAACGACCGCCTGAACTTCAACGAGCGGTGCAACCTGCTTTCGGCCGAGCTGAAGACGATCTCCGCGGTCGAGGGCGTGACGCTCATCGCCACGGCAGGCCTGCCGAAAGCCATCAGCAACCGCCGGCCCGTGCGCGAAGACCTCGAGGAGATCATGGGCCTGCTGTACGACCCGTATGTCGTGATGTTCCTGTACTGCGACTACCTCAACGATTTCGAGACGCCCTTCCTCGAATGGGAGTGGGGCAAAGACAATTTCATGATCCCGATCAGCGAGCTGCTGATCGCGAAAAACAAGATGGGGGCGATCAACGCCCGCATCTTCTTCCGCTATTACGAATCCTATTCGCGGTTCCGCGAATGCGCGCCGCAGGAGGTCGAAAACTACAACGCCATGATCGAAAACCTCGAGAAATTCAAGGAAGTGAAGCGCAAGAACCGCGGGCCGGCGTCCTCGTCGCCGCAGGCGGGCGGGGGCGGCAGACAGAGTGGCGGCCGGGAGGATGAATTCTGACCGCACCCTCGAATCCCAGACCATAGTTCTCGCCTTCGAAATGGATCAAGAGGTCTTCCCCATCTTGTATTTGGTTATA
>MWAR01000453.1 GCA_002068715.1 bacterium ADurb.Bin374 | reverse complement strand
CCTGCCGGCACGTATGACATGGAGATTTCGAAGAACGGGTATGGGACGCTGACGGCGACGCGCGTCGAGATCGTTCCGACCGGACAAAGATACTGACCTCCTCCCGGAGGAAGTTCGAAGAGGGAAGTTTGAAGTTTGAAAGGGAAGACGTGGATCCCGGAAAAGGATATGAAGATGCGTAACAGATTCCTTCTCGTGGCGGCGCTGATGCTGGGGCTCACTGGGCTCGTGGCCGGGTGCGGCGGCGCGGGTGGAGATGGGGTTAACGCAGAGGCATCTGGCGTTCTGACGGGCAGGGTGCCGATCGTTTCAGGGAGCGTCGTCGTGATCCGGGGGACGGACGGCGCCGAGCTTGAAGTCGCGATCGATGCCGACGGGAACTACGCCGCGTCGCTTCGCCCCGGCGCCTACAGCGTCCTGCTGAAGACGTCGGACGGAAAGCTGACGCTCGTTTCCCGGTCGGTCAATATCGAGGACAATATGACGGTGAGCCTGGTCGACATCAGGCTCGTGCCGCTTCCACAGGTCGTGTCGGTCTCGGTGCCGCTGGTGGACCACGACACGGCGACGGTCGAGTGGATCAGCGACATCGACGCCGACGGCCGTATCGATTACGGAACAGACACCCGGTACGGCTACTCGACCTACACCGACACCGAACTCAAGACGAAGCACCGGATGCAGCTCCACGACCTGAGGCCCGACACCACCTATCACTTCAGGATTGTCGCCAGCCGCTACGGCCTCGAAACGGCCGAAACGTTCTCTCAGGACTACGCCTTCACCACCGAGCCGTTGCCGTAATCCCGCAGACGTTCCGTTCTTCCCTCTTGCGAAAAATGGCCATCCAGCGCGAATTTCGGGTGCATGGCGCAGGGATGGATCGTGATCCGCCCGGATTGCCGTTTCGACTAGACGCGGTATTCGGCGTGGAGGGCGAGGCGGAGGAGATCGGTATCCGAGAGGAAGGGATCGCTCGTGTGGGCGAGCCACCCCAGAGGTGAGCCCCGCATCATGCGACGCGGGAGATCCTGGACGATGCGGCGGCCGATCGTCGCGAGAAGCTCCGGGCCGGGATCGAAGGATGGATCGAGCTGCAGCAGCACGCCGCGCAGCGTGAACCAGGCTTTTCTGAACAACAGAAGATCTTTCGGGAAGCGAAACCCGTCGATAACGAGCCTGTCGATCAGCACCAGCGAGGCTTCGAACGCATCGCCGGCCTTCAGCGGGCGCTTTTCGATCGAATGGCGGAGATGATACTCGAGCCGCCCGGCCGGGGAAGACGACGAGAGAAGCAGATGAACGGCCCCTTTCACGACGCGGGCATCGCAGATCATGAAGCCCAGCATCAGGTCGCGCAGACCCCGTCGATGTTTTCTGTCGAGCAGTCCCGCCTGGCTCCAGTCGATGAGGCCAACCACCCAGCCGGCTCGGTCTTTTGCCGGCACCGCGAGCAGGTTTCCTGCATGCGGATCCCCGTGAACGATCGCGAATTCGCGGTCTGAGAGCATCGGGCCGATGATCAGCTCGCGGAAGGTGGTGCATGCAAGCCACCGCTTCGCGGTCGGGTCGGCGTCCACCTCGGGAAGGGGCACCCCGTCCAGCCGTTCCATCGCCGTGACGGACGGGGTCGAAAAAGGGAACAGCGTCGGAATGCGGATATCGCGTCGTTCGCGATATTGTGCTTCGGCTGTCCGAATATTGCGCTGTTCCACCCGGGGATCGGTCTCCGCCGCAAGCGCCTCGCGCACATCTCTGAGAACGCCGACGTAATCGATTCCGAGGTCGCCGTAGACATCTTTCCGGGCAGCGAGCCAGGAGGCGAGCCTGTCGAGAGCCGGCAGATCCTCGCCGAGGCGGGATGCAGCGGAGGGTTTGACCAGTTTTGCGACGCCACGCCGGCCCGGCCCGCCGGAAAGCCCGACCCATTCGAACGGGAGAACGGCCCCGACGCTGGCCTCGACAAGCACCTTTCCATCCCAGGCGATCTCGGCGCCGATGTGTCCACGGGCGAGTTCCGCGGCGGCCATTTCCGGCAATTCCGTTGCGGAGGCGCTGCCGGTCCACGACTCGAGGCCGAGCAGCCAGGTCCGGAACGCCGCGTCGACGTGCTCGTTCCGGGCGATCATCTGGCCCAGCTTGTGCAGCACGGGGAGTTCCCGGGCCAGCTCCGCGAGGCGTTTTCCGGCCGGCACATCGCCGGGCAGCAGGAACTGTTCGACAAGAAGGCGGATGCATCGCTCTTTTCCGAGATTCATCAGCATGAACCGGACGGCATCGAGCACAAGAGGCCGGAATCGGCCGTATACATCCGGCACGACGTCCCGGAAAGCGCACTCGGAAATCAGCTGGTCGACGATCGCCTCGCGGCGTGATTCGAAATCCGACTCCGCAAGGAGATTTTGCAATGCAATATTTCGATCATCTCGCGCCAGACCTTCGAATCCGGGGATGGCCATCGGGACCAGCGATCTGAGCGTCACCAGCGGCATCGTTCCGAGAAAAAGCGTCACATCCATGATCGCCATGGTAACGAATCGATTGTCGGATGGCAAGAGGATTTTTGCATCGCAAAATCCTCACCGATTCACAAGCTTGGCGACATTGGCCGGGGGAACCCAGTCCTCCTGATCGGCACAGGCGGTCGAATACCGAGCGGATATTCTGGAATTTCGCGATGCACGATCGCGCGTATCTTCCCTGGAATGTCAGGGAACAACGAGTTCATACAGGCTCATGGGCCCCTTGCCCTTTATCGTGACCGGGCTCCTGGGAACGAAAGAAAACTCGTCCTTGACCAGGTTCCAGGTTTTTTCGGTGGTCAGGAGCGTCATGGGCTGAGCGGCGGCCTGGACCCGGGCAGCGGTGTTAACCGCATCGCCGAAGATGTCATACAGATAGCGGCTGTGACCGACGATGCCTCCAACGACCGGCCCCGTATGCATGCCAATGCGAACCTGCCAGGATTTCTGCTTCTCGCGGTTGTATATATCAAGATATTTCAGAAAATCCCTGCCGACCCGAACCATGACGTTGGCATGATCCGGGTTGGGGGTGGGCATCCCGCAGACGGCGAGATACGCATCCCCGACGGTTTTGATCCGTTCGGCTCCGTGCCTGATCGCTATGACATCGAGGATAGAGAACATCTCGCTCAATTCCTGGATCAATTGTCTGGGAGAAATCTTCTCGGCGGCGGGGGTGAATCCGACCAGATCGACAAACATGATTGTGACGGGGTCGAAAAGTTCGGGTGTGCAGCATCCATGGTCCTTGATGTCCTGGATGACTTTGCGCGGCAGGATATTCTCGAGAAGCCTCTCGACCTTA
>MWAR01000452.1 GCA_002068715.1 bacterium ADurb.Bin374 | reverse complement strand
AGCCTGAGTTTTATTAACGGTCGTCGCGGAAAAACGGCCGGCCGATTCCTCTGTGGAAATCAGCCGGCCGCAGTGATCCAGCGCTGCTCTTATCGAGTCCAGCAGAATGATGACCGTCCGTTCGTCCTGAGCCTGTCGAAGGGGGGCGGGAGCCTCTCGTGATTCGACAGGCTCAGCACGAACGGGAATGCGAAATGTGCTTTTGTCATGCAGGAATCAATCTTTTTTCTCGGCTTCGGGAGAGATCACCAGGAACAGCGGGGTGCCTTCCCTGATCACGACGAACACTGAGCTTTTCTTGGCACCCGACGGTGCTTTCAACGCAGAGACAAGGGAGGCCTCATCGGTCACGGGGCTCCCGTTGATCTGCGTGATGACGTCCCGAGGCCGAAGGCCTGCTTCCGCCGAAGGTGAATTGTCCTCGACGCCCGTGACGACGAGGCCGGACTTCTTTTCGATCCGCATCGACTCGGCCAGTTCCGGCGTCAGCACCTTGAACGAGAAGCCGAGGCTCTTGTAGGGCCGCTCTTCCTCACCCTTCTTTCCGGCGGCTTTTTCCTGGTGCAGCAGGTCCTCCGGATCGCGAAGGCCGAAGGTGCGGGGCATGCGTTCAAGGATGATCGGGATCGTCTTCTTCTCCCCGTTCCGGAGGATGTCGAACGAAACCGTGTCGCCGACCTTCCGGCTGAGGATGTATTTCTGGACGTCACTGGTCGATCTGATTTTCTTCCCGTCGATCGACCGGATGATATCCATCTGCTGGAGGCCCGCCTTGGCGGACGGCGTGTCGGGATTCACCTCCATCACTACGGCTCCGTTCTTGTCGTCGAGCGAGAAATGTTCGGCCAGTTCAGGCGTCACCGGCTGCATCGTGATGCCGATGTACGGTCGTTCGACCGAGCCCGTCTCGGAAATCTGCGCGGCCACGCGACTCGCCATGTTCGAGGGGATCGCGAAGCCGATTCCCGAGCCGGGAGCGGCGAAGATCAACGTGTTGATGCCGATCACGCGGCCGTCGAGATCGACAAGGGGCCCGCCCGAGTTGCCTGGGTTGATGCTCGCGTCGGTCTGGATGAAATCCTCGATCGCCGTCGCGCCGATACCCGAGCGGCCGAGCGCGCTGACGACGCCGACGGTCACGGTCTGTTCTAGGCCGAGCGGGCTGCCGATGGCCATGCACCATTGGCCGACCTCGGTTTTGTCGGAATCGGCGAACTGGGCTGCCTGAAGCGGAAAGTCGACGTTCACCTTGATGACGGCCAGATCGCTCTGGGGGTCCTGGCCGACCATCGTGGCCGCCGCCTCTTTTCCGTCATGGAATTTGACGGTCATCTTCGAAGCGCCCTTCACGACGTGATTGTTGGTCAGGATCGTGCCGTTCGCATTGAAGATGACGCCCGACCCGGCGGCCTCGGACTTGAAGGGGGAGCGAGGGCCGAATTTTCTGCCACGCGGCATGTTCCTGAAAAAGTCTTTGAAGAGGTCTTCGAATGGGGTGCCTCTGAGCTGATCTTCATCGTCTTCATCGGGGGGCTGACCGATCTGCCCGCCTTCCGTCCGCTCGACGCGGATGTTGACGACGCTCGGCTTAAGGGTTTTCGCGACCGTGGTGAATGCCATCTGGAGTTCACGCGCGGCCTGGGCCGGTTCGGCGGAAGCCGCATGGGGCGTTCCAACGAGACCGACGATCAGCAGCAGACTGAAAGCGGCGGCCAGAATGTCACGAGTTAGGTGTGTACGATGCATGTGGTGCCTCCTCAAACCGGTAGTCCGGAGAATTCGCTGATGCCGGGGACTTTCACCCGGGCACCGTATATAGACCGGAAACGAAAGCGAAAGTTCCAGAAATCGACATTGATTTTTCAGGGCGTGAATGATTGAATGACGGCTCAGAATATTTCCAGGAGACATCTCATGCGCATCGTCGTTTCCGGCGGGGCCGGCTTCATCGGATCACATCTCGTCGACAGGCTGATCGAACAGGGCCACAAGATCATCATCCTCGACAACTTCGTCACCGGCTGTCGCGAAAACGTCGCCAAGCATCTCGAGAGCGGCGCCGCCACCCTCGTCGAACACGACATCACGAAGCCGATCTACCTGGGCGACAAGATCGAACGCATCTACCATCTGGCTTCACCGGCCAGTCCGATCGATTACCAGAAGCTTCCGATACCCACCATGAAGGTCGGATCGCTCGGCACGCACAACATGCTGGGCATGGCGAAGCTGCACGGGGCGCGGCTTCTGCTCGCCTCGACCTCGGAGGTCTACGGAGACCCCGAGATTCATCCGCAGAAAGAAGATTACTGGGGCCACGTGAACCCGGTCGGCCCCCGCTCCTGCTATGACGAGGCGAAGCGGTTCGCCGAGGCGTTGACGGTCACCTACCGCGATTACCACAAGGTCGACGTTCGGATCATCCGCATTTTCAACACCTACGGGCCGCGCATGCGGCTCAACGACGGCCGCGTGGTGCCGGCGTTCATCTCGCAGGTGCTGCGCAACGAGCCGCTGACCTTGTTCGGAGACGGGTCACAGACCCGCAGTTTCTGTTACGTCTCAGACCTCGTCGAGGGCATGATGGCCGTCATG
>MWAR01000451.1 GCA_002068715.1 bacterium ADurb.Bin374 | reverse complement strand
CCCGCCCCGACGAACGAACCCCCGCCCAGATCCCCCGCCTGCAGGACGAACTCGACCAGGTCCCGCACCGACACCTTCACGAGTTCCATGGCATCAAACCACCCTGCATCCCACGCCAGATTTCCCCGAAAAGGGGAGGGAGAAAGAAACGTCCATCATCACCCACTGCCCATCACGGTCGTCAGGAACGACGGCACGGTCTGTCCGGGGAATGAACTGGCTATCAGGCTCCGTCAGCGCTTGATGAGGATCGCATGGCCGTTGAGATTATGGAGGATGATCCGGTCTCCGAGTTTCATCTGCTCATCGACGAATGCCGCGATTCCGCTGCAACCCGGGAATCCGTAGTCGTCGAAAACAATGAATCCGCCTGGGATCAACTTGTCCCAGATCCATTCCACGATGTCTTTCGCCGACTGATAGACGTCCACGTCGATATGGCAGAACCGGAACCTCCTTGATTCGATGGCATGGCCAGTCTGATCGGGGAAGATCCCTTCGAGGATCTCGAAATTCTCCAGCTTCATCCGGCTCCGAAGAAAGGTCTCGACGGACGTCCGGCTCGTATCGGAATGCTCTCCGCCCGTGTAGGACGCATCATGAGCTCCGGCTTTGACCACTCCCGTGAAGGTGTCGCACAGAAACACCTTTCCAGGAATTCCGCAGAGGGCAGCCTTCTTCGCGATGAGTGCGCCCGTGCCGCCACGCCAGACGCCGATTTCGATGATATCCCCTTCGGGAAGTTTCGAGGACTCTCCGATGAGGTGCCACAATTCAAAGCACCGATACAGATCGACAAGCGTGGCTCCCCGGATGGCCGCAAACACTTCCTGGAACGGGAAATCTTTTTTCCAGGGGGCATACATGGCCGAAGGGCGGACCGGCTCGTATTCGTGACTCAGCTTGTCGCTCCCAAGCCGGGGCAGCCGGACGAGATCGAATCCGAGTCTGTTCAGAACCTGTCTGATCTTCTGCTTGAACATTTCCATCGATGGTTCCTCGATTTTATATATTCACTATTATTTCTATGTTGCGTCTGCTTCCGCTTTTCCGGAAGCACCTGCGGAAAGGCCGCCTTCTGCCGAGTCCGATCGAACGAGCCCCGTGGGATGGCGGTTCCCGGCTTCCGGCAGGAGCAAGTATACTCGGGATTCGTCATTCCGGAAAAGAGATTCAACGATCTCGTGATGTCTTGCAAACATCCCCGGCGTGCGGTACACTTCGGCCGCGTCAATTCTGCGTTCAATGCTGATCAACACGAGGTAGAGGCCAACATGCACACGTATCGTTCACACACCTGCGGCGAGCTTCGGGACACGCACATCGGGCAGCAGGTCCGGCTTTCGGGCTGGATCCAGCGCAAGCGCGACCTCGGCGGCATGCTGTTCGCCGATCTGCGCGACAATTATGGCCTCACCCAGATCGTGGCCCAGCCCGGCACACCGGTGCATGCCGAGCTGGATGCAGCCCGCGTCGAGTCGGTCATCACGGTCGACGGCACGGTCCGCACGCGCGGCGAGGGCAATATCAACACGCGCATGCCGACCGGCGCGATCGAGGTCGAGATCGCGAAGATCGCGATGCAGGGTTCGGCCGAGGTGCTTCCCTTCCCGATCGTCGATGACACGACGGCCCCCGAGACGACCCGCCTTTCCTACCGGTTTCTCGACCTGCGCCGCAACAAGCTGCACCAGAACATCCTGCTGCGTTCGAAGGTCATCTCCAGCATCCGGCGCCGCATGACCGATCTGGGCTTCAACGAGTTCCAGACGCCGATCCTCACCAGCAGTTCGCCGGAAGGCGCCCGCGACTACCTCGTGCCCAGCCGGTTATATCCTGGCAAATTTTATGCCCTGCCCCAGGCGCCGCAGCAGTTCAAACAACTGCTGATGGTCAGCGGTTTCGACCGCTACTTCCAGATCGCGCCCTGCTTCCGCGACGAGGATGCCCGCGCCGACCGCTCTCCCGGCGAGTTCTACCAACTCGACGTCGAGATGTCGTTCGTCACGCAGGACGACGTGTTCGACGCCGTCGGGAAGGTCATCCACGGCGTGTTCACCGAGTTCTCCGACTGGCAGTCGACACCCCTGCCCTTCCCGCGCATCCCGTTTGCCGAGGCGATGAAGACATACGGAAGCGACAAGCCCGACCTGCGGTTCGGCCTCAAGATCCAGGATGTGTCCGATATCTTCGCGACGTCGGGCTTCAAGGCGTTCGAGTCGGTCGTGGCCGGGAACGGCGCCGTGCGCGCGATCTGCGTGCCGGGTATTGCCGACAAATCGCGCAAGTTCTTCGACGATCTCGAGGCGTTCGCGAAGGAGGGAGGGGCCAAGGGTCTCGCCACGCTGCATTACACGGTCGGCGGCGAGATCAAGGGCACTCTTTCCAAACCGCTCGCGGACGGCGTCAAGCAGGCGCTGCGCGAGCGCATGGCGGTGGAGCCGGGTTCGTCGCTGCTGTTCGTGGCCGACCAGCCGACCGCCGCGTCCGTCGTGCTCGGCAAGATCCGCGTGAAGCTCGCCGACCTGCTCGATTTGCGCCGCAAGAACTGCTACGAGTTCTGCTGGATCACCGACTTCCCGATGTTCGAGCGCGACCCCGAGACGAACGAGATCATCTTCAGCCATAACCCCTTCTCGATGCCCCAGGGCGGCCTCGAGGCGCTTATGACGAAAGACCCGCTGACGATCAATGCGTATCAATACGATATCGTATGTAACGGAGTCGAGCTGTCGAGCGGCGCGATCCGCAACCACCGGCCCGACATCATGTACAAGGCATTCGAGATCGCCGGCTACTCGAAGGAGCAGGTCGACGCCAAGTTCGGCGGCATGATCCGCGCGTTCAGCTACGGCGCCCCGCCCCACGGCGGCATCGCGCCCGGCATCGACCGCATCGTCATGCTGCTCGCCAACGAGCCGAACATCCGCGAGGTCATCTCCTTCCCGATGAACCAGAACGCGATGGACCTGCTTATGGGCGCCCCCTGCGATGCGACCGAAAAACAGCTCCGCGAGTTGCACCTCACGATCAACTACCCGGAAAAAACCGACAAGTCCTGACGTCAGCCCGGCGCTTCCAGCGCCCCCGGGAAAGCAATCCTGCAACCGGTCCCGACAAGCCGGCCGCATGGGCACGCAGCTTAAATATCTGAAAATATTATACATTTCGTGCCCATCATAGTCGAATGTCATTCATGCGTCAAAAAGTCGGTTTGACTTAAAAGGGTTATGATTTTGTTTAATATGTCCTGCAATCCCTCGCCGGTTGCGGCGGAAAACGGATAGAGCATTATCCCTTTTTTCGAAAATTGCGCAACGGTTTTTTTGACGGCGTCGCGCACAAACGCC
>MWAR01000450.1 GCA_002068715.1 bacterium ADurb.Bin374 | reverse complement strand
TCCTGCGAGACCAGGTTGATGTCGTTCTGGCGGTTGCCGTAGAAGAGGGCGCGCACATCCATGCACATCTCGCTCAGCAGAGCCTTCTGGTCGGCGACGGTGAAGGTGATGCCGCCCAGGGTGCGCTTCTGGCGGGGTTCCGGCTCCATGATCGAGGCGGCGGCCCAGCCGTTGCAGTGCCCCCACCAGGACGGAGCGGTCGGGTTGTAGTGATGTTTCTGTTCCCAGGCCTGGGCGCCGGGATTTTTCCCGGTGCGGCTCATCACATATCGGTCGTACCGCTGCATCGGTGACTCGGCGTGGCCGGCCCAACCCTTCGCGAGCTTGCCTTCCCGGCGCGACCACCAGTAGCCCGACCAGGGCATCTTTTTCAGGAACGCCGAGTCTGAGCCCCGATTGGCGAGGCGCACGTTGCCGAGCTCCTGAGCGCCGGCCGACCGAGCCGCGAACAGCAGGGCGAACACGATGAGGAGCCAGCTGACGACACCGATCAGCAGAGACCGACGCACGCCTTCATTGAGGAACGGATATTTGCGCATCATTGTGGTCATCCCTCACTTTTCTTCCGTGACGAGGGTGTATTTCACGTCACGACCGGTCATCGACCGCGCCCAGGGCTCGCCCGCAACCCACTCCTGAACGAGTTTTCCGCGGGAATCGCCGGAATCGAGCGTCACGCGGTATCCCTGCTCCGTTTTCGTCCAGTTCTGGGCCGTGGCATCGACGAACGTGATGCCGTCGACGTCGGTCGCCGCCTCACCCGCGACGGCCGCATCGCGCTCACGGGCATCATCGTCGGAAGCCGCGGCGAGCGGGAACAACGGCAGATCATAGGGAATCACCGACTCGCCGCTGAAGAGCGGGGAAATGCGGCTGCCATCGAAGCTGCGCTCCTGCGCCTGGGGCTTCCCGGCAACGGAGGCCACGTCGACGACACGCACCGCGCGAAGATCCTGCTTCGAGAGACAGAGGATGGCCTGCGTCCCGGCCGAATGTTTCGCGGCAGACGAGACATGAACGACGTAGCACGGAACGCCGTCGATCTCTTTCTCGTTCTTCACCTCGAACAGCCAGCGGACCGGGGTCGTCCAGGCCATTCCCTGCGGGTTCTGGCAAAGACGGCTTGTCTCGATCGTCCAGGAGGCGCCGATCTGCCACATCGGCATGAAGCCGTCATCCGCACAAGCGGACAGGATGCCTGCAAGAAGAAATACCGCCGTCAGAAGCGGCCGTTTGATCGATTCCATCATCATCCTCATATTCCTCCACAAAAACGCTACGGAGAGCGAAGCAATTTTCATTCCAGCTATGATTCCCTGAAAAATTCAGCCTGCGATGCAAGACAACGGAGATGGTGACCAACGGACCGGTCATTTTTTCAGCACGGAAGGATCAATTTTCGTTCACGTATCTTGAATCATATCGGATGCTTTGGCATACTCGTGAGGCGTGCACATTTTCACCCTGCCGCGCCACAATACACGCTCCGGAGCCAACTGTGCATCAACTCTCGTCGTCACACCATTTCACGCTCTGCCATTTTCTTTCGGTTTCCCTTTTCACCCTCGCGTTTCTTGTCCTTCCGTTCGGGGGTTCGTCCCTTCGGGCCGCTGACACGGAATACTGGAACGAGTTCATCTTCGCGTTCGATCTTCACGCGGACGCATCGATGGAAGTCGGCCTCGAACAGCAGTTCATCGACCAGGGGTCGACGTTCTCCCTTTGCAACATATCGCTCGTCCCAAGCTTCAGGCTGACGAAAACGACTTCGGCAGGGTTCGGTTACAGGCACGAGCGCGAAAAGGAGGACGGCGTCTGGACCACGGAAGACCGGTACTGGCTGCATTATTCCGTCAAACGCCGCCTCGGGGAATGGACCCTCAAGGTCAAACCGCAGCTCGAGTATCGCAATCTCGCAGAACGCGACGTGTGGCTCGCTCGTCCCAAGCTGTATCTCCAGCACCCCGTGAAAATCGGCAGCACGAGCATGACTGCCACCCTTGCAGGTGATCCCTACTATCATTTCGATACCGGAACAATTTGCCAAAAGCGGATTTCAACGGCGTTGACCTTCGATCTGGACAGAAAAACCGAGTGTTCGGTCTTCTACCTTCGAAAACTGAAACGCTCGGGCGATGACTGGAAGAAGACCCACGTGATCGGCACCGAGATCGCGTTTTCCTTCTGATCCCGGTCTGGAACGATCCTCGCGTGCGTGTGACATGAGCGGGTTTCAAACCCGCCGCTACGGATATTTGCGCGCATATCATCGAAACTCGCCAACTTGGCGGAAATCGCGTAGTATGTCATGAGTATCACCCTGGGACACGGAGGCATGGAAGGAATGTATAGAAATCGTTATATATCTGTTCTCGTCGCTCTGTTTCTCGTCTTCGCCGTTTTTGGCGCCGACGCGCGCGACTGGCAGCGCGATCCGGCCAGCATCGTGGTTCCGTATGCTCCGCGCGTCGTCGCGGTCGGCGACATCCACGGCGCGTTCAAACAGTTCGCGGACACTCTAGAGACGGCCGGCATGGCGAAGCGCGTCACCCAGACCGGGTTCGAGCTGACCTGGACTGGCGGCACGGCAGTGCTCGTCTTCACGGGCGATCTGACCGACCGTGGTGAGAACACGAAGCAGGTGTACGATGCGGTGATGAGCCTCGAGCGCCAGGCCGACGCGGCCGGCGGCCATGTGTTTGCGATGTTCGGAAATCACGAGGCGCTGCTGCTCAACGGCACTGTCGAAAAGTGGGCTAAAACCCTGACGTCGCACAAACAGAAGTGGTATCAAAACACGCTCGATTCGTTCACGAAAGCCGGCCTCGACTTTCATCAGGCGATCTCGCCGGAAGGCGCCTACGGATCCTGGATCCGCCGCCGGCCGCTGTTCGCGGTCATCAACGGCTACATGTTCATCCACGGCGGTCTTCAGGCCGAACCGCAGGGCCTCACTGCGATCGCAACCCGCTTCCGCATCGACATGGAGAAGGACGATTTCAGCGCCGGCATTTTCATGGACGAGAAGGGGCCCCTTTGGAATCGAGACTGGTGGAACGACGCGGCCCTGATCGAGCGCAGCCTCCAGATCATGGGGATCCGGGGCGTGATCTTCGGTCACACCGTCGGTGCCATGGGCACCGAAGGCGTCATCAACGTGAAGGGAACCGAATTAATAGGCATCGATATAGGAATGTGTCCTGCCTACGGCAAGAGCCAGGGCGGCGCCCTGATGATGACAGCAACGTCCGACGGCGGTTTCACGGCCACAGCCGTCTATCCCGACCGCCCCGCCGTGAGCCTGTTCTCGATCGCCGG
>MWAR01000449.1 GCA_002068715.1 bacterium ADurb.Bin374 | reverse complement strand
CCGCCGTTACGGCGGCAATCTGTTCTTCGCACCGGCGGCCCGACCCGACGACGGCCTCATCGACCTGGTGCTGTTCGAGCGTCTCTCTCTGCGGCCTCTGCTGAAGGGACTCTGGGGCGCCAGGACAGGCCGCGGGCCTCCGCCTGATGCCGCCAGCCGGACGACGGGCCGGCAAATCGAGATCGAGTGCGCCGAACCGGTCGGCGTCCAGCTCGACGGCGAGGTCCTGCCGGCCGTGACGAGAGCCGTGGTCGAAGCGGGACATGCGGATCTCGCGATGGTTGTCCCGTGATGACAACCAAGGACATCGGGCTTCCGGTCGCGGCGATATGCGCCGTTATCGTATGTTATCTAATATACATTGAACAATTTATTTTTTTTGTCGGCACCGCGTTCGCCATCGGGTGGCTGCTTTTCAAGATCGCATTGGCGACGGCCCTGGTGACTTCGGTTTTTTTCCTCCTCCACCCGCTCACGTTCATGCTCCGCCTTCGGGGAACGCCCGCCGGCCAGCGGGGCCACGTAAGGCTCACCCACCTGTTCGGATTACTCTGGCTCGACGCCGGCATCGACAGGCGCGCACGGGAAGTCCGCCTCGGATTCTGGCGCTGGTCCTGGCGGCTCGCCGGCGGCAGGTCGCCCCGTCCCGGCAGAAAACCGCCCTCGCCCCCCCCGGCGCCACCGCTTTCCCCAACCCCGGCCTCTTCGATCGCCGCACCGGTTCCCGCCGAGAAGACCGAAGTTCGATCGCCCTCCCCTGTCGCCTCTCCTCAGCCCCCGGCCACGGCACCGGCAGCAAGCATCACGTCATCGAAGGACGACGCCGCGTTCCCCTCCGTCTCTCCGTCAACCGCAGAGAAACCGGCAGCAACGAGTTCCCTCCGCCCCCCTCAGGAGCCACCGGCAAAGGCGGCACCAGCCCCCGCGTCCGTCGTCAGCGTTGAAGAGCCGCCGCGCCCCTCTCCCGAACCCTCGGCCGGACCGCCTCCGTTCGAGCCCCCACCTCCACACGCGGCCCGGGAAGAAGCGGCCCCCTCACATGAGACGCCATTCGGCGACAGGATCCGCGCCGATCTGCGGCGATTGCGGCGCCGCGTGGCCGACGGCTGGCGCACGGCAAAGACCTGGCTGAAGCTCGGCATGAGAGGCTGGCGGCGCGCTTCCCCCCTGATCAAGCGGCTGGCGGCCGACCACTGGAACGGCGTTCACCTGCACCCCTCCGTCTGCCGCGTCCGCTACGGCCTCTCGGAAGCGCATCTCACGGGTCTGACGCAGGGCCTCGCGGCGCCCTTCGCAGGTCTTCTGCGGCCGTTCTCCGTCCGTTTCGAACCGATCCCAGTCTTCACGGGACCGACCCTTCACGTCTTCGTCGACGGCGGTATCCTCATCCAGCCCTGGCGCATTCTTCTGGCCTGGCTCGCCCTGCTGTCTACACTCGATTTCTGGAAAGCGCTGCGCGACCTCTGGTACTGGCACAAGGCCCGCTCAAAGTCGAAAGAATGATGCGTGGGAACCAATCCGCAGATGAAATCCGGACTTGACGGATTTCACGATCTTGTTTCACAAAACGGGGCAACTCTGTTAAGATATGCTCACTCATTCTCGGAGGTAGATCCATGAGTATCGATTCACTCATCAAGACGGTGTTGTCTGAGCTGCAGGTCGCGATCAACTCGAAGACGGTCGTCGGCGAGCCGATCACGGTGCAGAACTGGACGGTCATTCCCGTCACCAAGGTCTCCTTCGGGTTCGGCGCCGGCGGCGGCGAGGGCAAGAAAGAATCTAACGCGTTCGGGGGCGGCTCGGGCGGCGGCGCGACCATCGAGCCGATGGCCTTCATTGCCGTGAATCCCAGCGAAGTGAAGCTCATTTCCCTCAAGGGCAAGGACACCGTCTGGGAAAAGCTGCTCAACGTCGAAACCGCCGAGAAGATCTACAACCGCCTGATGGGCATCGGTGATACTGCCGGCGCGAGCGCGAAGGCACCGGAAAAAGCGGCGGTGGACACAGGCTCGAAGCCGACGCCCGAAGCGCCGAAAGCCTCATGAAGCCCCCCTTCGCTCGCCGGCTGAAACTCCGGGCAGCGAAAAATTCCACGAGAGGAAGTGAGTCATATCAGTCTGCTGAAATCGATAGCGCTTTTCGAAGGACTGGAAGAATCGGATCTCAAGAAGATCTCCGAGGTCGTGAAGGAACTCTCGTTTCCGAAGGGAACGGTGCTTTTCAAGGAAGGTGACATCGGAGACGCGTTCTACCTGATCAAGGAGGGCGTCGTCGAGATCCTGAAGAGAGAAAACGGCGAAGACAAGGTCGTCAACACGATCAAAGCCAGTGACAAGAACAATTTCTTCGGAGAAATGGCACTGATCGAAGGTGCCCCACGCTCCGCCACCATCCGCACCAGCGAAAACTGCACGCTGCTCGTCATCTCGAAAACCGACTTCGACATGCTGCTGCGGCTGAACTCGTTCATCTCCCTGCGCATCATGACGGCCCTGTCGCGACGACTGCGCAGCACCGCCGGCGACAAGCCGGTCGAGGAGAAGCATGCGAAGATCATCTCGCTGTTCAGCCCGAAAAGCGGCGCCGGCAAGAGCGTGCTGGCGGCGAACCTGGCCTCGGGCCTCACGAAGGTCGCCGGCGAGAAGGTCCTCGTCGTCGATCTCGAGCTCCAGTTCGGCGACATGGCCTTCATGCTCGGGCTCACCCAGAAACGCACCATCGCCGATCTCGTCGACAATCCGACCGACAACATCGATGTGCTGAAGGACTACTTCGTCCAGCACCCGACGGGCTTCTCGGTCCTGGCGGCCCCGGTCAAGCCCGAACAATCTGAGACGATAAACTCGAGCCATCTGCGGTCGCTCCTCGACATCGTGCGCAAACATTTCGACTGGATCATCCTGGATCTGCACTCTTTCTTCCAGGACCTGACGATCAATGCCATGGATATTTCAGATTATATTTTCATGGTGATGCTTCCGAACGCCAATCACATCAAGAACATGCACATTTGTCTGAAAGTCATGGACAACCTGAAATATCCGCCGGACAAGATCAAGCTCATCGTCAACCGCGAGGGCAGCGCCGGCGCCATCCCGACGGCCGAGGTCGGAAACGTCCTCAAGCACAAGGTCGACTTCTCGCTTCATGACAACGGCGGCGCGGTCAGCCGTCTGATCGACAACCGCAAGACGATCTACGAAACCGGAGAAACGTCGACGTATCGGAACGACCTGCTGAAGCTGATGGAAGCGGTCTCCGGCAAGACGCTGTCGGACACCGAGACCGGCGGTTTCCTTGGCAAACTGAAGGGGCTGTTCGGCTCCTGATGCCGTTTTCGCGAAACAGGCCGGCGCATCGATGCGCCGGCCTGTTTCATTTACATGATATACCTAGCGACGGGCCTCTCTGACCATGTGGGGCAGTTCCGGGATGAGGAGCCTGGCCGCAGCGAGCCTGACGGCCTTCGTCGAGCCGGGAAGACAGACGAGGATCTTCCCCGAGGCCAGCCCGGCAGTCGATCGACTGAGCATCCCCGCAGGGCCGATCTGCTGGAACGAGAGGAATCGGAACAGCTCCCCGAATCCCTCGAGTTCCTTCTGCATCAGCCGACGCGCGACCTCGATCGTGCCGTCGCGGGATGTGAGGCCGGTGCCGCCGTTCGTGACGATCGCATCGAGTGGCTTCGCGAGCCAGTCTTTCAGCGTCGCTTCGATGAGCCCGGGATCTTCCCGGATGACCGCATACGCTTCGATGCGATGCCCTGCACCCGACAGCAGCTCTTTCAGCTGGGCTCCCGACCGGTCTTCCGCCTCGCCTCTCGTGTCCGACAATGTCAGAATGCCCAGGGCGAGGGATTTTGGCGCTTCCGCCTCATGATCCTGATGCGACATGCATGCTCTCTCCGGGACTCACCGCAGACCGACGGCCAGCAGGGAGACGTCGTCGTGGAAACCGTCTTTCCCGCACCAGGCTTCTGCCGCGGAAAAGAGCTTCAGCACGTTGTCCTTCAGGTCGCCCGAGCCGATGTCGGAAAGGGTCTGCAGCATGGCAAAGGGGCCGAACTGCCGGCCGCCTTCATCATGGGCCTCGCTGAGGCCGTCGGTGAAGATGAAAAGGCGGTCGCCATGGCACAGGTCGATCTGGTGCTCCTCGTAGGCGGCGTCATCGACGAAACCGATGGGATATCCGCCGCCGATGAGATACCGGGGCGGCATGCCGGCATGCGTCAGCACCGGCAGAGGATGCCCGGCGACGGCGTATCGAAGATTTCCGGTTCGGATGTTCAGGATTCCATAAAACATCGTAAAGAATTGAATGCGTTCGGAATCGAACGGAAACGTCCGGTTCAGCTCGTTCAGGACTTCCGATGGAGGGTTCAGCCTGTATCCCGGAGCTTCCCTGACGAGGCTTTTCAGCAGAGTCGACTGTACGGGAAACGGCGAAATCTGGCGGCTCAGAAGCACCGAAAGCAGGGCGGCCGGCGTGCCGCTTCCCGAGACGTCGAGCACGTAAAAGCCGACATGCGCCTCGTCGAGACGAAACACATTGAGACCGTCGCCGGCCACTTCCGCGCGGGGTCTGTACGTCCAGGCGAATTCGGCCTCCGAGATCGCGGGCAGAGAACTGGGGAGCAGCGCCGTCTGGATTTTTGCCACGGCGAACTGGTCCTGCAACATCTGGCGGTTGACCCGCGCGATGATCCTGTCCGCCTCCTCGACGCGGTTGTTGCTCCGGCGGAGCTTGTTTTCGAGCTTGTACAGCCGATCCGCGACGGCAAGTCGGGCCTGCAGCTCCGCTGGCCGGGGCGGCATCGGAAGAATGTCGTCGAACGCGTCGAGCCAGGTGGGCGGCAGCCTGTCCATCGCATCCCGGGCGATCACCACGATACGGTGCACCCAGAGATGTTCGAGCCGGTGCGCAATCCCGAGAGATGTCTCCAGGTCGGCCTCTCCGTCGAAAACGACCAGCCCGGGGCTGTGCCTGACGATTCTCTCGAACAGGCCATCTCCCGGCTTCTCGAGCTGGACGGCATATCCGGCCGCCATGAACTGTTCAGACAGGGTGGATGCAATGTGATACTGCGCGATGCACAAGACGGCCGTGCGTATCGCGCTTTCCTGGCGTGTCAGCAAAGCACTCACCGAGGGTCTCCCTCGTCGAGAAGCAGGCCGATGCTCTTCACGATATCGATCAGCTCGGCATCCTGGAGAGGCAGGAACGC
>MWAR01000448.1 GCA_002068715.1 bacterium ADurb.Bin374 | reverse complement strand
CTGAGGGTCCGTCGTGGGAAGATGGGTCGCGTGTTGCGATGGACTACTGCAGGTGAATCCCATGGCCGGGCGCTGGTGGCCATGGTCGAGGGCATGGTCGCCGGCGTCCATGTGACCACACAGGACATTTCGGCGCAGCTGGCTCGCCGGCGTCTCGGTTACGGCCGCGGCGCGCGGATGAAATTCGAGCAGGACCAGGTCACGATGCTCACCGGGTTGCGCCATGGGGTCACCCTCGGCGGTCCCATCGCGATCGAGATCGGGAACACCGAGTGGCCGAAGTGGGAGACCGTGATGGCTCCCGATCCGGTCGATCCCGCCGTGCTGGCCGACAGCGCCGCCCGCAATGCGCCGCTGACCAGGCCGCGACCGGGCCACGCCGACTACGCCGGCATGCTCAAGTACGGCTTCGACGACGCCCGCCCTGTCCTGGAACGCGCTTCGGGAGATGAGCTTCGCGTCGAGGCTCGTCGGGTATTTCGCCGTCTCCTTGAGAAGCTTCTTCTGATGGTTGAACCGGAGGTTCAGCTTGTCCGTCAGATAGGCCAGCGACGCCTGCGGGTCGGTGGGATATTTCAGCAGGGCCTGCCGGTTCAGGATCTCCTGCACCTGCGAGGTGTAGCTGCTTTTCTTGATCCACTGCGCCGTCAGCTCGTCGACTTTCTTGTACTCGCCCTGGTTCTGCAGATGCAGACATGTGTAGTAGTAATACTCGTCCGTGCCCGGAATCAGCTGCTGGAGCTGAACCGCCCGGTCATCCGCGAGGCTGAACTGCTCGTCGAAACCGATCTCGCCGGCCCGCACCCCGAGGGAACACAGGCAAAACACCGCCATGACAAGCCAGAGTTTCATATCCATCGAATCTTCCTCCCTATGCTCGGCATCAGGCCGATGCCGTCGATCCCGAAATCTGTCACCCTCATGCATACCTGAAACACTCCCCGGAGGGCAAGTGCGGATATGGAAACTATATACAAGCAAATATAATAATATACATATAGTATGTGTGATAAAAATGTTGGTTCCTGAACGATACAAGTGAACTCCGCATGTCCGTTCGTGCTGAGCCTGTCGAAGCTCGAGGCGAATGGGGGAGCTTCATGCTGCAAGACTCGAGAAAGAAAACCGCCTTCGCACGCAATTGGCGAAGGCGGTTGAGAAACGATCTCGGGGAGGTCAGTTGCCGGCAGCGGGGCAGCCGCCGCAGGACGAGCAGTCGCCGCACTCGGATGAGTCGCCGGCGGCGTCAGCGGCCGGCGCGGCCGCAGGGGCAGGGGAGGCGTCGGGAGAGACCACGGCCGGCGCTGCAGCGGCCGGCGCTGCGGAAGCCGGAGCCGCTTTCGGCGTGTCCTTGCCGATGCAGTCCTTGCAGAAGTAGTAGGTGATCGTGTCGCCGCAGACCAGGAAGAATTCGGTGTTCGAGGCCTTGCCGCACACCGGGCACTTGCCGTCGGGGTTCGTGACGGTCAGGGCGACTTCCTTCGCATCCTTGATCTTCGCGATCGTCGCGGCCGGATCCTTCTTGAACGCGTCGATGCACGACGGGCAGCAGAAATGGTAGACCTTGTTCTCGTGGATGACCGCCACGTCAGGCAGGGCTTTCCCGCCCATGATCGGGCACTCGGCATACCGGACATCGAGGAGCGTCGGCGCCGTGGCCGCTGTCTCGGCGAAAACGCCGAGGGGGGCGACAAACGTGACGAGGACGAGAGCCAGGGCCAGAAGCGAAATCTGTTTCATAACAACCTCCTGTAACGAAGTCAGTGTCGGGAATTCCATTCCCATTCTCTCAAATTCGCAATTTCTTTGCCAGATCACGAAAAAACCGGAGGGAACCTTGCGGCTCCCCCCGGCTTGTTGAACGGTGCGTATCAGCCGTTTTTCTTGGCGAACTCGTCCATGAGGTTCGCGAGCGCCTTGGCGCCCTCGATCGGCATGGCGTTGTAGACCGACGCGCGGCAGCCGCCGACACTGCGGTGGCCCTTCAGGCCGTCGAGCTTCAGCTTCTTGGCTTCGTCGAGGAACTTCGCCTCGAGCTCTTCGGTCTTGAGCCGGAACACGACGTTCATCTTCGAGCGGCAGTGCGCAGCGACCGGGCACTTGTAATAGCCGTTCGAGCGCTCGATCGCGTCATAAATGATCTTGGAGCGATCAGTGGCGAGCTTCTCGGCCGCAGTTAAACCGCCGATGCTCTTGAGCCATTCCATCGTGAGCTTGATGCCCCAGATACTGAACACGGGTGGGGTGTTGTAAAGCGAATTTTCCTTCGCATGCAGGCGGTAATCGAGATAGTTGATGATGCTCTCGGGGCAGCGCTGCAACAGGTCTTCGCGCATGATGACGATCGCGGCACCGGCCGGGCCGGCGTTCTTCTGTGCGCCGGCATAGATTACGCCGAACTTCTCGACCGGAACGGGCCTGCTCATGAAATCAGACGACATGTCGCAGAATATCGGCACGTTGCCGGTCTCGGGCCAGCCCTGCTGCCACTGCACGCCACCGATGGTCTCGTTGGAGGTCATGTGAAAATAGGCGGCCCCTTCGCTTGCCACGAGGGTTTTCGGATCGGGCAACGTCATGTAATTGTCGGCTTTGCCATCCCAAACGATATTGATCTTGCCGATTTTCTTTGCGTCATCTGCCGCCTTCTTCGCCCAGGCGCCGGTGTTGGTGAAATCAGCGGTCTTGCCGCCCCAAAGGAAGTTCATCGGCAACATACCGAACTGAAGGGTTGCGCCGCCGCCCAAAATCATGATCTTGTAGTTGTCCGGAACCTTCAACAGTTCCTTGATCAAAGCTATGCATTCAGTGTGAACCGCATCATAAATCTTGCCGCGGTGGCTCATTTCCACCAGCGACATGCCCGAACCCTTGAAGTCTACGAACTCGTCTCGAATTTTTTCGAGAACCGACACCGGAAGAATTGAAGGTCCGGCGCTGAAATTGAAGATGCGAGCCATGTCAAATTTGCTCCTTTGAAGATTGTTGTGAATCCGCTTACCGATCCCGGGAAGCGGACGCGTTCCCTTGGTCGTTGTTCAGTGCGTCTTTGAAAGCTCGTTGATGACGACTTCAACGACGTCCTGGCCAGCGCGACTCTGACCTTCCGCCGTTGAAGCGCCGAGGTGGGGAAGGGCTATCACGTTCTGGTGCTTGACCAGATCGAAGTTCGCGGTCGGCTCCTTTTCCCAGACGTCAATGCCGACCGCCGCGACCGTGCCGTTGTTGAGGGCTTCGAGCAGCGCCTTTTCGTCGACCGTGCCGCCGCGGGCGCAGTTGATCAGGAACACGCCCTTTTTGACTTTTGCGAACTCGGCCGCGCCCAGGGAAGGTCCGGCTTCCTTGGCGAACGGAATGTGCAAGCTGATGAAGTCGCTCTTGGCGAGCAGTTCATCTTTGGTGACCATGACGATCTCGGGAATGGGGGATTCCGTGGAAGAACGTCTGTATCCGATGACCTTCATCCCGAAAGCGACGGCGCGGGTAGCCACGGCCTGAGCGATCCGACCGGTGCCGATCAAACCGAGAGTCTTGCCATACAACTCGGCGCCTTCAAAGGATTTTTTGTCCCATTCCTGGCCCTTCATCGAAATGTTGGCACGGCCCATCTTGCGGGCGACCGACAGCATCAGTCCGAACGCGAGCTCGGCGACGGAAATGGTGGTGCAAGTGGGGGTGTTACGGACCGCGATTCCCTTCTCTTTCGCGGCGACTTGGTCGACGTTGTCGAGGCCGACGCCGGCGCGGGCAATGACCTTGAGGTTTTTGCCGGCCTCGATGACCGGGCGGGTGACCTTGGTGGCCGACCGGATGATAATGGCGTGATATGCCGGAATCTCTTTGACGAGCTCTTCAGGCGTCATCTTGGTCTTGTAGGTGACCTCGAACGCCGGGTTCTTCTTCAGAAAATCGATCGCGGACTGGTCGAGCGAATCCGAAATGAGCACCTTGAAAGTAGCCATGAGCAGTCTTCTCCTGTTCCGTTCCTGTTCTGTATTCTCTGTCGCCTGTCAGGCAAACGGCCCCATCTTAGCGCCCCGGGCGGAGACTGTCAACCCGCCCATTCCGAAATGGCGGCTTTGAGATCCTCCCCTGCAAGCGCATTCCTTGTGATCCATTCCCTGGAAAGGCTTTCTTGTCTGCCGTGTGACGCCGTGATATCGTTCTCGAAAACGACAGGACCGAAGATGAGGGAACGGTCACCCGAAAGGATATTCATGGCTACATCATTCGGCAGTTGCGATATCGTGAACACCCCCCGCCGGAAAACGGCGCCGGGAAAGGCCGAGACGGCGCTGTTGGAGCCGTTCGAGGGGCTGGCCATTGGCGATGTTTTCGTTCCTGCCACAACGGATGACTGTTCGGCCGCTCTGGACGAGATCAGGACGGCGGGCGCCGTTGGGTTCGATACCGAGTCGAAACCGGTTTTCCGAAAGGGCGTGAGCAGGCCAGGCCCCGATCTCGTCCAGTTTGCGACCTCGCATCGGGCGTTCATCTTTCAGCTTCAGCGGACGGAATGCCGGCCGTTCGTGACCGAGATTCTTCTTGCCGATGACATCCTCAAGGTCGGGTTCGATCTGCGGTCGGACCGGTGTGCCCTGCACAAATTTCTCGGTATCGAGGTGAAGTCGGTGCTCGACCTGTGTGCCGTCTTCCGGAAGCGGGGGTATCGCAACACGACTGGGGTGCGGGCCGCGGTCGGCATGGTTCTCCACCGGAGTTTCAACAAATCGAAGCACGTGACGACCTCCGACTGGTCGAAGCTCCAGCTTTCTTCGAACCAGCTGGTCTATGCCGCGAACGATGCCTACGCGGCTCTCATGGTCTGGGAAGCCCTCGGCCGCCCGCCCATCGGAAAGAAATGACGTCCCGCGCTGCATTGGTAAAGCCGGGGCCACTGTTCGCGACGATCGCAGCCTTCGGCATCCTTGCGGCGACGATGGCGCCGGGTCTTGCCTGGAGACACTTCGGCGACGACGGCGGTGAGCTGATCCTGGCGTCGGTGTTTCTCGGCGTTGCACATCCGGCCGGATGTCCAGCCTATCTGTTCCTGGGAAAGATGTTCAGCCTGCTTCCGGGAACGGCGATGGCCTGGAAGTTCAACCTTTTGCGGTGCAAACCTGGCAAAAGCCAAGTCCGGGGTTTCTTGTCGTTTCTCGGAGTGCTGTGTTAAATTGAAAAGACTACCCCCATGAAAGCCGGGAGGTGCAAGGTGAGAAGGTTCATTCCCCGCCGTTTGCGGCTGGTCGTGATA
>MWAR01000447.1 GCA_002068715.1 bacterium ADurb.Bin374 | reverse complement strand
GGTGTGTCGGACTGGATGTAGCCGCGTTCCTGCGAGAGGAACTGGTGGATGCCGTGGCCGAGTTCGTGGGCGACGGTACTCACGTCGCGCAGCCGTTCGCTGTAATTCACGAGAATGTAGGGATGGACATCCGGCGTTCCCGGCGCGCTGAATGCCCCGCCGCGTTTTCCGGGCCGCAGTTCGGCGTCGATCCAGTGTTTCGAGAAGAACAGTCCGGCGATCGTGCCGGCCTGCGGTGAGAACGTGCCGTAGGTCGAGGTCACGAGCTCGCGGCAGTCTTCCCAGGAGCAGGAGGGCAGGTCGCGCGAGATTGGCGCGTAGCGGTCGTAATCATACAGCTTTTTCAGGCCCAGCAGACGGGCTTTCAGCCTGTAGTAGCGCGCCACCATGGCGGTGTTCTCGTCGCAGGTGCGCAGCAGGGTGTCGACGGTCTTCTGGTCGATCTCGTTCGACAGGTTGCGGCTGGCCATCGGGTGCGGGTAACTTCGCAGCCGGTCGATCGTCGCGTGGTCCTGCACGAGTGTGTTGAACATGAACGTCAGGGGCCGCAGGTTCGTCTCGAAGCCCTCCGTCAGCCCTTCGGCCGCGGCGCGCCTGGTTTCACGGTCGGGGTCGTAGAGCATCGCGAGGGCTTCCTGCTCGCTGAGATCACGGGCTTTTCCCTTGACCTTCACCGGGAACCGCATCGCGCCCAACGTTTCATCGAACAGGCGCACGAATGCCCGCGAGCCGGTGTTCTCGAGCTCCTCGATTATGCGCTCCTCCGGCTCCGACAGCACGTGTGGCCGATACCGGCGCGCCGCCTCGAGGAAATGCCGCCACGGGGTGACGGCATTGTGCGAGATCAGCGTCTTCGCGGCTTTCTCGTCGAGGGCGCACCACTCGAGCATGAAGAACAACAGGTGGGTGTGAACGCTCGTTGCGCGCTCCTGAACGCTCTGCATGAGGCGGCCGTATTCCGGACTCTGCGTATCGGCCGAGAACAGCAGGCTCGAGTAGATGGCCGGCCGGTCGCGCAGGACGAGGATCTCCTCGTATTCCTTGACGGCGGCGGCCAGGCCCGGCCCGCTCATGCCGCGCTTCAGCGCGCCCTTGTATTTCTTTTCGAACGCGATCGCCCGCTTTTCGGCCTTGGCCAGATCAGCTTCAAGGGCCGGGTCTTTCGGCGATTTATACAGATCTTTCAGGTTCCAGCAGACGCCGGAGGCGGAGTTGACGGTCCCATTCGAGCGTTGTTTCGCCACGTGAACTTCCTTTCTGTGCGTGCGAGGGTCGAGTCAGTTCCCGAGAAGAGGCTTGTCCGGATTCTTTTCGGAAACGCCATCCATCTGTATATCGGCATCGGTTGTTGCCGGTGCTTCAGGAGATTCTGCGGATTCCGCCTTCGGGGCGGCGGGAAGGGGCGGAGCCTCGGCCGGGATCACGGGCGCCGGTTTCGACGGGTCGAAGCCGTTCGCCATTCGGAGTGCGACGACGCGGCGCAGGTAGACGCTCTGCCGGGAAAGGGGAAGCGAGAAGTTCTTCGACGCGGCCTGGCAGACGAGTTCCATCTCGGCCAGCGCCTCACGCTTCTGCCCGCGCGTTTCCAGCACCAGGCTGCGGCCCATGCGCGCGTCGAACGATGCCGGGTCGAGCGACAGGGCGTGCTCGTAATCGGCCATTGCCCCGTCGGCATCTTTTTTCACGAGGCGGATATTGCCCCTGATGACATATCGCCGGGCGAGGGATACGGCTTTCGCGTTTCCCGACGGATCGACCAGCTTGAGGCCCTGATCCATGTCGGCCAGCGCCCGGTCATGCGATTTCGCGCGAAACAGCACTTCTCCCCGGGCCAGATACCCCCCGGCGTAGTCGGGCCGAAGCGCCACGAGCCTGTCCAGATCGGCCAGAGCGCGGTCGAGTTCGTTCTTGTCGCGATTCGCCGCGGCGCGGCACTCGTAGGCAGAGCCGAGCTTCTCGCCGGATAGGCCCCCGAAGTTGATCGCGCGGCTCGCGAATCTGATCGATTGGTTCAAATCTCCTTTTTTCAGGGCGCTCCAGGCCACATCGACATCAGCTTCGCCGTCGAAAACGCAGCCGTCTGCAAAGATGAGCGCAACGAAACCCGCGATGAAGAGAAGAGCGCGTGATAGTGCTTTGAAACGGGATATCATGACTCTTCTCCTTCCGGTTCGGCTTCATGTGAGGCTTTTTCGTCGGTACGAAGGGCGACGGCGAGAAGAATCCACATTACCAGCGTGTCGAGAGCGACGCTGAACAGCCACAGGAAGCCGGACATGCCGCCACCGTAGGCGCGAATGCTTCCCATCGCGGCGAATGTCTCCACGCCCGTTCCTGAAGCGATGCCGCCCAGATAGGCCAGAGGCTCGAACCATGGTTGTGCGAGACCGATACCAGCGATCTGGCCGGCCCAAAAAACGGCAAGCAGCGGCAGCGTCCAGCGCCAGACCGAGGCGTTCGATTCGGGGGAGTCGGCTGGATCCGGCCTGAAGCGATGGAACAGCCAGCCGATGATGCCGGCGCAGGCCGCTCCGTGAAAGATGACCAGAAATCCCAGCCAGTATCGGAGCCAGCCGGCGGCGATGCCGACGAGGACCGTCACAACGAAGGCCGTCAGGATATTCCGGAAGGTGGCCATTGGATCCTCCCTCTCCATATCTGCGAATTTTCCTCAGTGTAACAAAACGTTGCGACGTTCGGCATCTGTGTGCCGGAATTCGGTCAATTGCCAACGGCCCATCTTTGCATCATCGCTTTGCAAAAGGTTTTTCTGAGTGGCATGAAAAATGCTGTGTGATCGCTTCCTCAAAAATGTATTGAAAAATCTGGAGGTTCTTTCGTGAAATCACTGTTTCGGACCGTCTGCAGTTTCGTTCTGATCGCATCTTTGCTGTTCCAAGCCGCGCCCCAGGCGCTGGCCCAGTCGTGCGACGTTCATGTCGTCCTGAACTACGCCCATGCCGCGCTCGAGGAAGCCCGCTGCGCGATCGCGTGCAGTACCGGGTATATGTCGCTCCAGTCAGCGACGAGATCCCTCGACCAGGCGAGAAACATCGTCGGAAGCGATGCTTTTGCCGGGTGCTACCGCCGCCTCGCTTCCGATCTGCGTCGCGGTATCGACAAGGCCAAGGTCCAGATTCTCTGGAATGACCGGGGCGACGCTCTCGAAATCGTTCTCAGGCTGCTCCGGACCGTCGAACAGGCCCAGGCCAACCCCGCTGCCCACGCCCGGAACAACCGTTCGGCTGCCGGCGCGTTGATCGCCGCTCCCGTCGCCGCCGGCTTCGGCGCCCTGCTCTGGGGCTTGTTCCGCGGCTGGAACTGGGGCCAGGTTTCCACCGGCATCGGCACCCAGCTGAGCAACCGGTTCACCCTCAACAACCACGTGTTCACCCACTGATTTTCGCTTTCCCCGCCGAAAGGGCCCCCAGCACTCCCGCCCGGGTGCGCCGGGGCCCTTTCTTTTTTGCCGCGACACCCCGGATTCTCTTTTGACTTTCTCCCTGCATTCGCCCACAACGGGCACCGGGAGTGATATCATTGATACCAATATGACAAAAGCCGATTTCTCGCTCCCGTTCATGCGGAGCCTGTCGAAACACGAGAGGCTCTCGCCCCACCCTTCGACAGGCTCAGGGCAGGCTTCGACGAGCTCGGCACGCACGGGAGATTTCGCAGAACTCGATACATCCGCTGCGACACCAGGAGACCGTTCACAGACATGAACCTATATGAAATAGTATATAATATAAAGAAGACGGCCGGGCGGTGCGTTGCCCTGCTGGCTCTTGTTGCGATGATGACGGCGTTTCCGGCGTCGGCCGTCGAACCGGCGGCGCGAAACGTCGCATCCGAGACGGCATTCTGGGCCGCGCTCGAAAAGGACGTCGCCGCGACCCTGCTTCCCATAGCCCCGGACATCGACGCGCTCAGGCTCGTACTGACGGTCATCCAGGGGGAGCATACCGTCGGAAGCGGCACGATCAGCATGAAAAAAAACAGCCATGCGCTTCTGGAACTTTCTTCCCAGAACGCTCTTTTCCGGTATCTGGCCGTCGGGGCGACGGCGACCTGCCTCCTCGACCTCGGCGGCACGCAGACCCTGTTCGTCTCGGGTCCGGAGCGCCAGATTCCCATCCCCACCGTCAGGATCGACCGGTCGGCGGAAGGGGAGTTCGCGATGAACCTTGTCATGAACCTTGGCGTGCTCGTCGCGACGCGACCCATCGATATCGGCGTGCATCCCCTGACGCCGGCGCATATCGCAAAAAAGCTGCGCGAGACCCATCCCTGGTGTCTCGAAACCCCTTCCGAACTTCGGTTCTCGAAAGAGCAGACGGCTTCGCCGACCGTGATTCTCGGCCGGCGCGACGGGCTCATCACCGCGTTCGAGCTGATCTTTGCACAGGACGGCGCTCCGCCGGTCAGCGTGCGTGTCGATCCGATCGCGATCGGGGCCGCCGCGCAACATCCCGACGTGGCCGGCCTGTTCCCACCCGGAAGAATTCCGGAGCCCGGGGCCGATACCCTGCTCACCTTCATGCACGGCTTTTACAACGTGCTGTCGGGAATGATTCCGAGATAATTCCCCGACCCCCCAGTACCATGAGTATGATGGTGTAACCCCGCTGGGGAGTTCGAGCATTTCTGGAGAGGCATAGTATGAACATCGCGGCACGAATAGGCGCGCTGGTGCTGGCGGCGGTTCTTTCGGCGAATCTGGCCTGCGGCCAGTTCGCCTCATCGAAGCGGACGCCGAAAACCGCGAAACGGAGCGTGGAAGCCGCCGCCCAAGTCGAGCCTCCCCAGGATTCGTTCGAGTTCGTCTTTTATTACCAGCGCATCGACGAGGTGATTCCCGTGCAGCGCGGAACGCCGGCCGCGGCGGTCGAGGCCGTTCGCGAGCGTGCGTCGAACGTGAAGCGCGTTCCGGCTTCCGATTGGCGAAAGCGCCTGCTGAAGGCCGATCTGACGAGTGAAGGCCGACAGGAAGTCAGATCCGATGACGAAAGTTTCCGGTACAAGGTATTCGTCACGAAGGTGCGTGACGAGGCTCATCTGCTGCGGCTGATGGGCACGGCCACCGATACCTCCGTTCTCTCGGACGGCCAGCGGGCCCTTCTGGCGGCTTATCGCCACGCGAAGGAGCAGGCGCTGATCGAGCGGATGAAACAGGGGGCCCGGAAGCGG
>MWAR01000446.1 GCA_002068715.1 bacterium ADurb.Bin374 | reverse complement strand
GCGGCGGTCTGCGGGTCGAAAAACTTCAGTCCGTCGTTCTCCGATGACCCGGCCTGCCGGTAATCGTCGGCCGCCTGGTTGTAATCCTTCTGGTGATAATGCACGTATCCGAGCAACGAACGGGCATCCTGGTTGTCCGGCTGCAGGGCGAGCAGACGGGTGAGACTTTCTTCGGCCTCATCATACCGCTGAAGCTGAATCTGGACAAGCGCGAGTTCCCACCAAAGGGTCGGAACGTCGGGATGGGCGTCGGTCAACCCCTGAAAGTCGTTCAGGGCGAGGGAAAACCGGTTGTCGGCAACGCGCCGCTTGGCCTGCCGGTATCGCGGATCCTTTTCCGGAGCATATTCCGGGGAAGATGCACTCGCCGCTTCCTGCCGTTTCGCGGCTTCAGCTTTGGCGGCCGGCTTTTTCACCCGATCGCCAGGGCGCGCGGAAACGTCACCCGATGCCGACCGGTCTGCCCAGTCGACGAGGCGGCGGACGTCGCCGGCGCGTCGCGACTTCGGGAACGTGTCGAGAAACACCTTTCCCCACTGGGAGACCATGGGTTTGAGCCCGAGCACGGCGCGGAGGCGGATTCCTTCGAAATACGCCCGTTCGATCAGCTTCGACCGGGGAAATTCGGTCAGGATGCGGTCGTAGACCTTGCAGGCCTCGACGGGCTCGCCGAACCGTGCCGTGGCCTCGGCGATGCGGGCGAGAACGTCGTCCGTGCCGGGGGCCGTCGGGTTGGCTTTGACGATCTCCTGATCCTGGAGGATCTGGGTGGCGAGGGCCTCGCGCTCTTCGCCGGAAAGCGGAGGAAGCGCGACGATATCGGCGATATCGACCGTCTCCCCGGATGAGCCGCGGTGCTCCGTCCGGCGAGGTTCGCGCGCTTGCGGAATCACGGCTTCCTTGGCGGATTTCTGAAGAATGGAAGCCCGGGGTTTCGCCTTCACGGCTTGAGCTGTCGGTTCCGTCGCGGGCGCAGGAGCTTCCGAAGGTCGGGACCTGGCAGATGAGACGGTGTTAGCGACGGGCTCTCCGGGGGCAAGCGATTCGTCGGGCAGCTCGGACGGAACGGCTGTTTTCGGAGTCTCGAGGGGCTTTTGAGCCGGCTTCGGGGCCGGTTCGGCCGGCTTCGGCCCGGTTTCTGGAGCGGGCTTGGGCTGCGGCTGAGGCCGGGATTGCAGGGCGGCGATCGTTTCCTGGTCGACACCCTCGTAGACGGGAACGGGTCTGGTCGATGGCGCCGGGGCCGGGGTCGGGGCGGCGTCCTGGACCGACACGGCGTCGGCGACGGCGGGGGACTCCGTTTCGGCCGGTGTGCCGGCCTGTGATGCGGCTGCCGTTAGTACTTCCGATGCGGCCTGTTCGGCGGCGGCTGATTTCGACAGGAGACCGGCAAGCTCGGCGAACGGGCTGTCGGGGTGTTTCGAGGTGATCTGCCTGCAGAACTTCTTCATCCCGGCGAGATCTCCCATCGACTTGCTGCACTGAGCGAGTCGGAACAGGACTTCCGCCTGCTCCTCATCGGTCGGATCACCGTCGAGAATCGACGTGTAGATCTCGGCGGCATCGGCCGGCTTTCTGGCCTCCATCAGGCAGTCGCCGAGCATGAAGCGGGCCAGGCTTCGCTGGACGGGATTCTCGACCGTATCGACGGCTTTCCTCAGGTTGCGAATGGCGCCGTTGAGATCTCCGGCCGATCGCTGTTTGATGGCCTGTTCCATCACGGCCGTCGCACCTTTGCCCGCGGCGTCGGCCGCAGGAACGGAAATGCCGAACAATGCGGCCATGGCGGCCGGCAGCAGCAAGCGTTTCCACCCTGTCGCGGAGGTTGGTGTTCTTTGACTCATGCTTCGATATCCTCTTCAAATGCGGATTCAACCAAGCCGGATGTATAAAATAATGCACCGAGTGCCCCCGAGGCAAGAAGAACCGAAAGCAGCATCGTCCGGAACCAGTCCGATGTCATCTCGGAAGCGGGTGTCAGAAAGACCAGCGCCCACCCGGGCATCCGGTTGCCGCCGTCCTGCCGGATCGATCTCCAGGCTGCCACATAGGAAACGCCGGCGATGCGCAGTTCCGACTCGCCTTCTTCGCCGTCGAGGGCCGCGGAGACCGCCTGGTGGGTGTGTCTGAGGCTGACCTGGTTGACGACGAGAGAGGTTCGGGGGTGGCCGATGACGACGCCGTCTTCGTCCGTGACGATCAGCATCGAACCCGGAGTGAGCTTCGCCCGGGCTGCCAGGTCACCGAGGAAACCCAGGTCGATCTGGGCCGTCAGCAGACCTTCCGGCTCACGGGCAGCGCCCCGGACGGGAACGCCTGCCTGCCAGAGAGGTCTGCCCATGCCTTCGTCGAACACGGCCGGTCCGGGAAAAAACGGGCGGTTCTGGCGCAATCCGCGACGCCACCAGCCTCCGGACGGCATCGCCGGTCCGCCGATTTCGGAGACTCCAGCCACTTCCTTTCCGTCGAGGCCGCGGAGGGCGACGGAACGGATCAGGTCGCGGTCGTTGAGCGTTGCCGCGAGCAGGCGACCGCTTTCCTGCGGATCGGCAGGAATCATGGCTCCCCAGCCGAACGTCGAATCGAGGAACAAGCTTGTTCCTATCAATGGTTGTTCGAGACATTCCGCGTAGAAAGCCGTGAGATCGCCCCAGGTCGGCTTTCGGGAAACGGCGCGCGCCGGCGGAGTCTTAGGCAGTTCCAATGTTTCTGGAATCGGCAGTGCTTCGATATACGGGAACAGTCCGCGATCGTAAAACCAGCGGCGCATGGCGGCTAGGTGATACTCCCAGGAGGGGGCGACGGTGTTCCAGAAAGACCAAAGCGTGGCCAACGGCTCGGGGATGGCCGAAGAGTGATACATTTCCGAATAAAAGGCCAGATCGGATACGAACGTCAGAAGGGCTGAGTGTGTATTCCCCGCGAGTTCCGCGGCCGGGCCGTGGCGGCGCATGTTCCGCAGTTCGGGAAGTCGGGCGAGCAGCTGGAGCGAGTCGGCGGCCCCCGAAAGGGCGGTCCTGATGTCGCGGGCGGCGAGATCGGCGGTGAGGGCGACCTGGCGCCTGGCTGCTTCGTCGCGCTTGCTGCCGTCTTCGCGGATGTAATCCCAGGCGAGCCAGACGATCAGCAGGGCGACGATGACGATGATACCCTGAAAAAGCTGCAGTGATCGTGGTTTTGCGGTTTCAGAGGAAAACATGAAGATTTCTCTCAACTCTTTGCCGAAAAATGCCGATATATCGAGTAAGGGATAAAAGAAAGTTTTCGACAGGAGGTATGTTTATGCTGTGCCCACAATGCAGCGCTCCGATGGTACAGAAAACCCATGCAGGACGCCAGTCTCCGTATTTCACGCTCAACTGCACGCATTGCAAGTTCGTCATCTTCTATCGCGGCCGCATTCTTCAGGACGAGTGAAGGCGCTCTTCCGGCCCGCATGCCCGAAAAACGGATCTGAACGATACATTTTCACGGTTGGGTTCCGTCTCTAAGGTTGCCTGGCGCCAGGTTTGTCCCCGAAGGGGTTGTCGACAATGAACTGTGCCGCCTCTTCTTTCGTGTTCACGATCTTCAGCAGCCGGTCGGCGTTTGTCGCCCGAAGCACCTCCCGAACCGCACCGCTCGGCCCGGCCACGACCAGATTGCCGCGACTCTTCGCGAGTTGTTTGTGCAGCCCGAGCAGCAGGCCGAGGCCCGACGAGTCCATGTAGGTGACGAGGCCCAGATTGATGGCGAGGCTGATCACGCCTGACTGGGTCACCATCGAAATCGCTTCTTTCAGCTTTCCGATGGTGTAAGCGTCCATCTCGCCCTCGACGTTGATCACGACGACGCCCGATATCTTTTCCGCCGCTATCTGAAGACGGCTCATACGTTCTCTCCCATGAGTCCCTAGCGTACCCCAACCTTCCGACGATTGCAACCACGTTCTCCCGGGCCGATCGTGCGGTTTTTCGCGCCGCCCGTTCCGTTGCCTTCCGGTGATGGGCGTGATACACTGCTGCGGCGCCGGGGGAAGACGATTTCGCCTCGGACGTACCAGCGTTGAGGAGGGTCTTCATGGCACGCCAGACAAGCGTCCGGGCGACGGACGTTCTGCTCATTCTGTTCAGCTCGGTTCTGATGTCTATCGGTCTGGTGTGCTTCACGGCGCCGAACAAGATCGCGTCGGGCGGCCTGACCGGCCTTGCGACGATCATGTATTTCGCGATCGGAACGCCGATCGGCGTCGTGGTGTTGATCGGAAACCTGATCCTTCTCGGGTTCCAGGCGAAGCTGGTCGGCGCCGGCTCGGTCTGGAAAACGGTGATGTCGGTCATCGTCACGTCGACCCTGACGGATCTCATGATGGGGCCGCTCCATGTGCAGCCGCTCGCGAACGATGCGCTGCTGGCCTGTCTGTACGGCGGCATCCTGTCGGGCATCGGGGTCGGGCTGACGTTCCGGGCGGGCGGTACCACGGGTGGCATCGACATCGTGGCGCTGATTCTCCATCATCGGTGGCACATTCCGATCGGCGACACCATTCTCGGCATGAATTTTCTCATCACCATGATCGCAGGAGCCGTCTTCGGCCCGAACCTGGCCCTGTACGGCCTTATCACGGTGTTCTTCAGCGGCAGGGTCATCGATACGGTGCTAGAGGGCATGTCGGTCTACCGCTCGGTGCTGATCATATCGAAACAGGCCGACGAGATCGCCTGGGGCATCATCGAGGACCTGCACCGCGGCGTCACCCGCCTCGACGGGATGGGGATGTATACGAGCCGGCCCACGCACATCCTGCTCGTGGCGGTCCGCCGCCAGGAAATGCCGATGCTGCGCTGCCTCATCCACGAGTTCGACCCGAACGCCTTCGTGATCGTCGGCGAAACCCGCCAGATCCTGGGAAAAGGCTTCATCGACCTCGCCGAACAGGTTCGCCGCGAATCCGCCACCTGACGCCCGAACCGGATCACCACAAAAGCACAAGGATACAAAGACCTTTTCACCGCCGAGGCACAGAG
>MWAR01000445.1 GCA_002068715.1 bacterium ADurb.Bin374 | reverse complement strand
CCGCCGTTCCAATAGTTCATGTTGTGGCGGCATCGCCCGCCCGGGCGCGCGAAGTTCGAAATTTCGTACTGTTCGTAGCCCGCGGCCGCGAGTGCGTCGGCAACCTCGAACAATTCGCCGGGGCCGACGTCGGCCGGATCGGGAAACCCGCCTTCGTCGACGCGCGCGGCGAGCGGGGTGCCCTCCTCGGCCGTCAGGAAATACGCGGAAACGTGTTCGAGGGGGAATTCGCGGACGAGATCGGCAAGCCCGGGAGCGAGAGACGGCCTGTCGGGCAGACCGAGGATCAGATCGACGCCGACGCGGCCGGTCAGCGACAGCGCCCGCGCAAGGGCTTCCCGGCCGGAAGAGAGAGTGCCCTGACGCCCGAGAAGCCGGAGTTCGTCGTCCCGCAGACGCTGAAGTCCCATGCTCAGGCGGAGTCCCGGAATGTCGCGCAGGACGGCCGCGATCTCCCCCGACAGGGTCTCCGGGTTCGTCTCGACCGTCCATTCATCGACGGGGGCGCCGGCAATGGCCCGGGAAACGATTCGAATCAGCTTTTCGAAATGCCCGGGGCCGACGGACGTTGGATTTCCGCCGCCGATGAAGACCGTCCGCATGTGGGGCCGGATCCGTCCATCGATTTCGGTGCGAAGCTCGTCTTCGAGCCTGGCGAGGTAGGCCGTGACGAGATCGTGCGTCGGGAGGGTCGAGTAAAAGGCGCAGTAGCCGCATTTCGAAAGACAGAACGGCACATGGATATACAACCCGGGGCCGAACGTCGTCTCCTGGCCGCCGTCGATCATGGCGTGCGAGCCGGCGGCGGAAACCGGCTGCGGAGCGTCGAAACGAACGCTTCATCGGCTCGTTCGGAAACGTACCGAAGCGGCGACCAGCCCATGTCGCGCGTCTGCCGGAAAAAGAGGAATAATAAAATGATTGTAATTATTATATTAGGCCAAGCATTGACTTCCCATTGTCCGCTCCAGAGGAGAACCGATGCGCCGTCAAAGGGATACAGCCAGGGGATCGCCCAGGCTTCGCCGTCGGGACCCCGGGAGCCGACGACGTCGCCGATGACGTGAAGGACGAAAAGTCCCGCCGATGTCGCGGTGACGCGCAGCCGACGATCGCCGCAGGCTCCGAGAGCCGATGCCGTGAGGATGCCCGCGAGGACGTTGTGGCCGAGAATGTGATGGAATGCCGAGTAATACACGGCTTCGCCGCCGCGCACCATGTCGATCAGGGCGCCGGCTCCGTCCAGATCGGGGAGAAGTCCCGCCGAAGCGGCGAGAGCGGCGTCGCGTTTCGTCCCGCAGACGCGCTGGGCGATGCACCAGCTGAGAAGACCGTGCGTGACGATATTCATCGTCGTTCGAGATAGACCGACAGCGCCGGGTCCGTTGCAAGCTCGAAGGGAGTGCAGCCCGATGCGTCGGGACGGCGGGGATCGGCGCCGCGTTCGACGAGAAGACGCGCCACTTCGGCGTATCCCTTTTCGGCGGCGATGTGCAGGGGCGTCCTGCCACGGCGATCCGCCGCGTTGACCCGCGCTCCGAACATGATGAGGAGGGCCGTCGCGGCGGCATCCCCGGACTCGGCCGCGAGATGCAGGGGCGTGATGCCATTCGTGATACTGCCGATGATCTGGGGCACGTTGGACACGAGCGGTTCGTCTTCGAGCGTCTGGCGGACGGCCGTCATGTCACGCCGGCTCAGGGCCTCGAAGAGACGCCCGGACTTGGCGAGCGTCGTTTCGGAAAAAACGATTCTGGATATATTGCTTGCGATACGAAGCGTCACCCGCTGTTTCGATTTCGGCTGCTTGACCTGGACCTCGTCGCCCGGCTGCAGGATCAGCACTTTCCCGGAAGGGATGCCGGGTCGCCCCCCGAGACGGCGGATGGCTTCCGCCGCCGACGCGTGGCCGTAGGCCTGCGCGACGTCGAGCGGCGTCTGCTCGTATTCGTTTATACTATTCAATATATCCGCGGGCGAGGCGATGATGACGGGAATATCGGCGTTCCCGAGGGCCGCGCACAGGTGAAGCGCCGTTTCGCCGTCCCGGTTTTTCCGGGCCGGATCAGCGCCTGCGGCCATGAGCAGGCGACAGGCGTCGGCGTTTCCCGCGGCGACGGCGGCATGGAGGGGCGGTCGACCGCCGGCCAGAGGCGCGTTCGCCAGCAGAGGGGCGCGATTCAGGACGTCGGCGATCCGGGCGGTGTCCGTCGAGTTCAGCAGTTCCTCGAAATGAATGGGCGTGTCGAGCCCGCCGGCCTTTTTCAGGATCTCGGCGATATCGGACAAGCCCGCGGCGACAGCCATCGCGAGGGGCGTTTTCCCTTCGGAGTCGCCGGCATTCACGAGAGCTCCGCGGGAAATCAGCCAACCGGCCATGTCGACCGCCCCCCGGCGCGGTCCGTCGCGAGACGGCGCAGGCCGATCTGTCGGGACGGTCCAGTGAAGCGGGGTGCGCCCCCGCGCATCGCATGCGTTGATATCCGCTCCTCCACGGACCAACTCCTCCGCGGCGCGCGTCTGATCCCAGGCGGTTGCGAGATGCAGGGGCGTGACCCGGCTCACGGGACTGCCAAGCCGGGGATCGGCCCCGTGTTCGATGAGGATGCGAACGACATCGGCGGCGCCCGTCATGGCCGCGATGTCGAGGGCAGACATGCCTTCGTTGCGGTGGTTTCTGCGATTCACGTCGGCGCCGTGCTCGAGCAGCAGGGAGACGATTTCGGCGTTTCCATCCCACGCGGCCAGATGAAGGGGCGTGATGTCCTGCGGATTCCTCGCGTTCACGTCCGCGCCGGCGTTCAGCAGCGCCCGGACGATGGAGATATTTCCCGACTGGGCGGCGAAATGCAGCGGCGTGGCCTGCTGGAGCATCGGCAGGCCTTCCGACCTTGGGCGAAGGGTGTCGCGGTCCTCGACGACGCGCGGGTGTCGGCCCAGGATATCGATGACGCGGTCGAGATCGCCCCTGCGGACGGCTTCGTGGATGGCATCCGCGAACGAGGATGTGAGCAGGGGCGGGGCGAGCAGCAGGCAGACGGCGATCAGGGCCGAGCGCGACCGGCTCATCTGGTGGCGCGGCCTCTCACGGATTGGCGACGATGCCGACATTTGGAACGGCGGCGGAGGTTCCCTGCCGGTTCGTCCGCGACTCGCGCGGGTAAGCCGCGGAGATGACGACGGTGATCTTCGTCGGCGTATGGCCGGTGGTTTCGGCCTGGATATCGATCCATTCGACGTTCCGGACCAGAACTTCCCTGCGTTTCAGGGGGGCGTTGAAGGGATCGGCCGTCAATGCCATGGCGTAGTCGGGCGCGCTGGTCGAATACGTGGTTTCACGTTCTTCCCAGATGAGGTTGCCTTGGGTATTCAGGTCGGGCGAGCGTTCGAGTTTGAAGATGTTCCAGCCGAGCACGCCAGCCCTGTCTTCGGATGTGCTGAAGCCCTGCCGTTCGGGCAATGCCCGCGGCATGTACATCGAAACGCCGGAGTTGGCGCCGAAAATGGATGAGGCGGATTTCCGGCCGAGCCCCTGGACGATGTGAACGTAAAATTGCGCGGCGTTCGGCCCGATCAACGTCTGGTCGCGGCCGCCGGCGTCGTACATTGCGGAAGGCAGGAGCGTCGTCGGGTATGAAGTCGCTTCGATGGCTTTCGTGATGACCATTTCAGCCTTGCGAAGGTCGGTGATGGTGTATTGAAGCCAGGCGGATTTTCCCGCGATCTTCTGGCCGCCGAAAAACAGCGAATACGCTCCGGCGAGGAACAACGACAGCACGACGGTCGTGACGAGCAGTTCGACCAGGGTGAACCCTCTGCGGCCCGGCATCATCGTCGGCTCACCTTGATGATTTTCTCCGTGCGGTGGTCGTGGGAAAGTCCCGTCTGCGGATCGAGAATCGATGCTTCGACGACCATGCGGACAGCTTCCTGGTTGAAACGCCGCTGACCGGCGACGGAGATGACGTTGAGGGCCACGACTTCGTAGGAAGCCCTGTAGGGAAAAAGGTTCGATGAGGAGATATCGAGCGTATACGGGTTGGCGACCATCGCGTCGTTCCAGTTCAGGCTCCCCTGAATGCTCGGTTGATTCGTGATGTCGTGTCGGAACCGCCAGAGGTAGAGGTCCTGGTTGGGAACCGGGCCGTTCTCATCCCGCGGCCAGCCTGACGGGAACCAGGACGTGGGCCCTTGGCTCGTGTCGGCCGTATCGAGTGCGTCGAGTTTGTACCATTTCGTCGAGTTGTCGGTCGACAGCGTGCCGTCCGACAGGAAGCGCGGACCGGGGTTATACGGATTGGCGCGGCGGACGCAGGGGGCCGCAGGAGCATACTCGTTTCGCCGGATGAGAGGCAGGTTCGCTCGCTCGGCCGGGGTGATTTCCGAAAAATCGAACGCCGGATTCTTGCCGAGACTGTACATGCTCGCATCGTACAACTCCGTCGGAAACAGCCTGACTTTCAGTTCGGCGTGCTGGATGGCCCCCGCCGCCATATACTGTACCTGGAGTTCGCGGATCGATCGCGTCACTTGACTGCGATACTCTCGGCCGGAGCGCAGGAGCGACAGGGCCGAAACGAGAAGGACCGAAGCCAGGACCAGCACGATGAGCACCGCCATGCCGCGTCGCCGAATTCCGCCGTTCATCAGCACTCCCTTCAGTCCAGTTTTGCCTTGTACGTCACGACATGCAGTCGTTGCGGACGTCCCGCATTGCTGTCGGGACGCCTGTATTCGGATGATGCGAGGTTCCAGCGGATCTGGAGGACGAGACGCTGCATCAGATAATACCTGCCCAACGAGTCGGGCTGGGCGAGACGCCGCTGATCGATGACGACCGGTTGGGTCGCCGGCCCCCACACATGTATAGCACCAGGTATATTATAATACCGATACGGAGAAACCACGCCGAGGGGGTTGGTCGGCCCCGATTTGCGATACATCGACGGCTGGCCGCCGGTCTCGGTCACCGCGGCGGCGGCGGCCATCGACGCCCATCCGGCCTGTTCTTCCGGGCGTGGGTTCGGG
>MWAR01000444.1 GCA_002068715.1 bacterium ADurb.Bin374 | reverse complement strand
GCGGTGTCGGCCTTGAGGATGAGGACGGAGCGGGCGGGCACCTCGACGTCGACGGTTCCGGAAAAAACGGTGAACGTTCGTTTGGTGAGCTGATCGCGCAGGGGCGTGACGTCCTGGAACTTGCTCTCACGGAGCTGGATCAGTTCCTTGACGGTGCGGTTCGTCGGGTTGGCGAGCACGACGACGGTTTCGCGCACCGACGTCGTGCGGCGCAGGAAGGCGAACAGGTTCTCGGAATGGAGCCGCCGGAAATCGCCGTAGCGCAGGGCCGGCTCGGCGCGGCGCAGTTTCAGCAGGCGACGATGGAGGGCGAGCATCTCGTTGTCCGGTGAAACGAGGTCCCAGCGCATGGGGGCGCGCTGTTCGGGGTCTTCGCCGCCCGCCATGCCGAGCTCGCTGCCGTAATACAGGCAGACCGCGCCGGGCAGGGTGAACTGGAGGATGCGCGCCATCTTCTGCTGCCAGACCTGGGGCAGCAGGTTCGGCAGGCGGGGCGTGTCGTGGTTGTCGAGCACCAGCCAGCTTTTCAGGATGTGGTCCATGCCGGCGTCCTCGATCGAGGTTTCCCACATCTGGCTGCAGAGGGGCCCGGAAAGCCGGCCCTCGAGCATGGTCAACAGCAGCTTCCTGCCATGCATGTTCATGACGCCGTCGACGGCCGGGTGCCATTCTTCGGGATAGTTCCAGATCTCGCCGACGATCAGCGAGCCGGGTTTCGCCGTGTGCGCAGCCTGGGTCAGGTCGGTCAGGTAGCGGAAGCCGAGGTCGAACGCCACGTCGAGCCGCCAGCCGTCGATGCCCTCGTCGCGCAGATACGACTGGACCACCGAGTCCGGCGCTCCGTAGACGTATTTCTGGACGTCGGGATTCTCGAGGTTGAGCTCGGGAAGATTCTCGACGTCATACCAGCCGATATATCCGCGATCGTATTTATCCGTGAACTTGAAGAAGGGGCGCCACTTGCTGCGCGGGTTGCGACGAGCCTCCACGAACATGGGGCTGCGCCGGCCCATGTGGTTGAACACACCATCGAGCACGAGACGCATGCCGCGCCGGTGCAGATCGGACGCCAGGTCGGCCAGGTTGGCGCGGGTCCCGTAGACAGGGTCGATTGTGTGATAATCCCATGCGTCGTACTTGTGGTTCGTCAGCGAGGAGAAGACCGGATTGAGGTAGACGACGTCGACGCCCAGTTCCTGGATATACCCGACACTGCCGAGAAGGCTTTGAAGATCGCCGCCCCAGAAATCGACCTCGTGCGACCAGACGCCTTCCTTCTTCAGGTAGGAACCGGTTTTCGGCGTTTCCTGCCAGTCGCGGAGCCGGCGTGGCGCGGCATACAGTTTCTTCTTCCTCGCGAGGTCGGAAGAAGGGGAGAACCGGTCGACGATGACCTGGTAGACGACGGGGCCGTTGCGCCAGTCGGCGGCTCTGGCTGCCAGTTCCTGCTCACGGGCCTGGTCATACACGTTCATGGCCGACCACTTGGATGGCTCGGCGGCGGCGCGCATGCCGGTCGCGAACCAGATTCCGGCGATCAGAGCGACGAGAAGAAGCCTCATGAGATTGCCTCCCTATAAATGGTGCGGACCATTCATTCTAACCCCGTACATCGTGAGTTCTCCAGATATCAGCCATCGCCGAAACCAATTAGATTCTCTGTACACGAACGGCTTTGGACCTGCCGGTTTTCCGGCGGGTATGGTGGGAGACGGAAACGCCGGTCGGATGATGACTGCCGGGACCTTTCCGGGAAGACCCGATGGAAATCCGGCACTCTGAAGCATCCTGGGTCGCTTCACAGGCTGGTTCGCACGCTTGTACGGATGGCATGTGCTTTGCTGATATAATGTCTCATTCTCTTATCTCGATGGAGGGAACAATGACTGGAAGATGGCTTGAACGGATCGGTCTGGCGGTTATCTTGTTCGTCCTCACCGGATTTCCGCTGCTGGCGGGCACGGGCACCGGGCCGTCCTGTGCCGATCACGGGCCGACCGGGCGGGCTGTGCTGGTCGCGGCAGAAGGCGACCTGCTCACGGTTGGCAATATCCGTGGCCGTCTGCTCAACGCCCCCACGGTTCCCCGCGATGAGAGAGTCTTCGCCAGCGGGCAGGCTGTCATCGACCCCCGCCTGACGGACGAGATCTATTTCATCCTCAAGCCGTTTCCGCCCGAATGGCTGTTCGGGCACGGCTACATCGTCATGACCTTCAAACCGGGCGGCTTCATCGGCCCGCGCGGGGAGCAGGCCGAGGGGCTGGTCGTTTCCTTCGAGGCATACCGGTATCCCAACCAGACGATCGATTTCATCTGGAAGGGCACCCACAAGGTTTATCCGAACATCGCGGTCGTCTCGACCTGGGAAGACTATTCCATGCTCGAGTGCGGCGTCGATGGCCGCAAGCTTCAGGCCTACCATCTCCGCCTGACCCCCGAACAGAAGATCGCGTTCACCCGGACTGCCGTTCTTGAAGGAACCAGGGACCGGCCTGACGATTATTACAACACCCTCTCGAGCAGCTGCGTCACCCACCAGGTCGAGATGATCAACTCGGTGCTGCCCCCTTCACAGCGGCTTCAGCTGAAGCTTCTGGGGAGCCACGTGGTGAACCCGAAAGCCTCTTTCCCCACCATTCTTCCGAAGGCCTATATGAAGCTCGGCGTGTTCGACCCCTCGTCCGTCACCATAGATCGCAGTAACTATATTATCCCTCTCGGAAGACTCTGTTCGCCGGCGGGAAAATAACTCTGCCTATAGTATTCCGTTCAGCTCCTCCAACAACTGGTATAATGGTTCGTATGATGACACCGAAAGAAGTCGCAACCAGCAGGTCGTTTCCGCTCTTTTTTCTTCTCTGGCTGGGTGCCAGTCACGCCCTGACCATGTATGAGCATCAGCGCAGTCTCCTTGGCCAGATCCTGATCAGCCTGGTATTTCTCGCTCAGTTCCTGATTCTCTCCGCTCTCGTGAAGACCGGCCGGGACGCCGACTCTCCCCCGATTACCGGATCAGACGTGCGTGATCCGCGGGGCGAGACCATCTTTCTTCTCGCGGTCTATCTCCTTGCCATGGGCATCGAGCTCACCCTTTTTAAGCCCTGGTTCCTGATGAAACGCCGGTTCGAGCTGATTACCGCGTTCTGGGTTTTCTATGTTGCCGTGCCGGCAATCTTCTTTCGCCTTCGAGGTTACCGCCTTTCCGACCTGGGAATCACGAGGGCTGGGCTCGTCCGCTCGCTCGGCAATGCGGTTCTTGCCGCCCTGGTGGTCCTTCCGTTTCTCGTCTCGTCCAGCAGCTCATCGACGTATTTCCTCGGCGGAAAGCTCACGGCCGGCCAGCTCTTCGCCGGAACCGGCGCCGGGCTCGTGTATGGCTTCCTGATGGCTGGTTTCTTCGAGGAATTCTTCTTCCGGGCGCTCCTGCAGAGCCGCCTTGCGTGCCTTGCCAAGTCGGAAACAGACGGGATGCTGATATCCTCTGTCCTGTTCGGTCTGTATCATCTCCCGTCCAGGATCATCCAGACGAATGGCGACTGGGGCCACGCCTTCGCGCTCACGCTTTCCGCCCAGATGATTATCAGTCCTATTTACGGACTGCTCTGGGCCCGTTCCAGAAACCTGGCGCTTCCTGTGTTCGTCCATTCCTTCATGGACGGCATGTCGGGGTTTGCCAGCATCGGCAAAGCCGTCGGCATCATCCACGAGTGATCCCGGCCCGGTGTTCCGGGCCGGATGGATGCGTCAATACCTGAAAAACAGCTCCTGAAGAGCCTGCGGGTCGGTCGTGCGCGTCAGGCCGAGCATGAGCAGTATGCGGGCTTTCTGGGGGTTCAGGTCGTCGGCCACGACGAAGCCGTAAGCCGCGTCATCGATCTCGGCGCCGAGCGTGACCCGGCCGCCCCCGGTCCGGGCGGAACGGACGACGGCGATGCCGCCGCGGCGAGCCTTTCCGAGTGCTTCGAGAACTGCGGGCGAGGCGTTTCCGTTGCCCACGCCGGCGTTCACGACGCCGTCCGGCCTGGCCCGGATCACGGCCTCGACGAGTTCGGGGGTATTGTCGGCGTGGCCGTAAGTGATGAAAACGCGCGGCAGGGTCTCGCGGCCAGCCACGTTGAACGGCGTGGCGAGCGTGTGGCGGCGGGCGGGCAGGCGCTCGAACGCGACTTTCCCATAGTAGACAGTGCCGAGCGGCCCGGCATTCGGCGACTGGAACGTGTCGACGGCGGTCGTGCTGGTTTTCGTGACCTCGCGGGCCGAGTGGATGCGGTCGTTCAGGACGACGAGCACGCCTTTGCCGTGCGAGAGCGGCGACGCTGCGACGGAGACGGCGTTGAACAGGTTCATCGGCCCGTCGGCGCTCATCGAGGTCGAGGCGCGCATCGAGCCGGTGACGACGACCGGTTTGCGGCTCTTCACGGTCAGGTGCAGGAAATACGCAGTCTCCTCGAGCGTGTCGGTGCCGTGCGTGACGACGATACCGTCGACGTCGCGATCGGCGAGAAGCGCGTTGATGCGGTTGGCCAGCTTCAGCCAGATCGTCGTCGTCATCGCCTGGCTGTCGACCTGGGAGACCTGCTCGCCGCTCAGCCGCGCGAACGAGGCGATCTCGGGAACGGCGGTGACGAGCTTCTCGACGGGCAGGGCGCTTGGCTTGTATCCGGCTTCCCTGGCTGACTTTCCGGCGCCGGCAATGGTGCCGCCGGTGGCGAGAAGCACGATGTGCGGCAGATCAGCCGCAAACATCGGGGTCGAGAGGAAGAGGGCGAAGAGCGTGAGCAGGCAGTATCCGGCGACAATCCTGGTTCTTCGAATCATCGGTGTCCTTCCTTGTGGAAAAATTGTTCTCCATTTTACCCCATCGGTTTTCGGATGTATCCTGTATTCAGGGGACGTGATACCAGATTCTGTGATCGTTCAAGGATGGAGTTCCATATCACGTCTCTGGAACTCCAAAGCGATCGAACGGGAGGGGATCATGAAGGTTCTGCGCTTTTTCGGAAAGGCTGCCGCGGCCTTGGTCGTGTCTGTCGCGCTTATGCTCGTCGTTCCGGCGGTTCTGCATGCCCAGGACGAGGACGGGGCCGATGCCAAAAAGTGGTTCGGCCTGATCGCCGCCGGCCGGGCGGACGATG
>MWAR01000443.1 GCA_002068715.1 bacterium ADurb.Bin374 | reverse complement strand
CGCCGGCGACTCGTTCGCGGGCGGTTTCATGGGAAGCCTTGCTGAGCACGGCGATCTCTCGGAAAACGGCTTCAGGCGCTCGATGCTCTACGGAAGCACGATGGGTTCGTTCACCGTCGAGAATTTCAGTCTCGATACCTACAAGACCCTCACCCGGAAAGCCATCGACGAGCGCTTCCGCGCGATCAAGGAGATGATCGCGGTTTCCTGAACGAGACCGGAAAGACACTGCGGGCGCGTCTCGGTCGAGGCGCGCCCGCAGTCTTTTCAGGAAATGATTCCCTCGGCTGGTTTCTGCCGGCAGCGGCACCGGCTGCGCTCGCGCGGGATCGCTTTGATCAGCGGTTCCATGATGCGACGCAGGTTTTCCGCGTTGTGCTTGAAGACCTCCATGACCTCGGCCGCCGTAACCTCGGGAACATCGCCGACAAGGCCGGCGTCGTAATCTGTAACTAGTGCTATATTTACGATGCAGATCCCGAGTTCTTGGGCAAGCACGACCTCGGGGTATTGGGTCATGTTGACGGTATGCCAGCCCATCTTGGTGAACCAGTGGCTTTCGGCCTTGGTCGAGAAGCGCGGCCCTTGGATGACGACGATGGTGCCGCCGTCGTGGGCCTTGATGCCGTTTTCACGGATGACGCGCACCGCGATCTCACGCAGTTCGGGGCAGTAGGGGTCGGCGGAAGAAATGTGCATGACGGACGGGCCGTCGCAGAAGGTGTCCTTCCGGCCATTCGTGCGATCGACGAACTGGTCGGACACGACGAACTCGCCCGGCCTGATGTCGGGCTGGAGCGATCCGCAGGCGCAGGGCGAAATGATGCGGGACACGCCGAGTTCCCGCATGGCCCATAGATTGGCGCGGTAGTTCACGGCATGGGGCGGAATGCCGTGGCCGCGGCCGTGTCTCGGAATGAACGCGATGCGCACGCCGCCCACTTCCCCGATTTCGACGGTGTCGCTGGGCGCGCCGTAGGGCGTGTTGATTTTCACCTCTTCCGTTTTCGTCACGAACGAGTAGAAGCCGCTTCCGCCGAAGATCCCGATATCGGCTCGCGGAGCCGTTCCTGTCGCCATGTGCATCCTCCCCTCCTGGTGAAATGAGAACTCGGTTCGCCCCGACAATACCACATTTTCACTGACACCGCAGGGACACTTCAAGTCGAGTCTCTGGCCCCAATTTTCTCTCATGAGCGGCCAAAAGGGAGAACGCAGCAGAATATAGCTATATTTATATTTTATCACATACAGTCACAAAAGGGTCTCTCCTTTCGGCTGGCCCAAGGCAAACGGGTGGCTTTCATTCTTCAAGGCTTTTTCAACGTTCCGGGACAAGGCTTCGCGTATGTGATCTGCGGGTATCTGCGGATAAAAAAAAGAACCGCCCGGCAGTTAGCTCCGCCGGGCGGTGTGGGTTCGGCCGTCGAGGGCTTACTTGCCGCTCTTGAGCATCTGATTATAGAGAGTCAGATATTTCTGATACTCCGTGTAGGCCTGTTGGGCGGCCTTGGCATCGCCGGTCTGGGTCGCTGCCATGTAGGCGCGATAGGCGGCGAGATACTGGTCGTAGACCTGCTCGGATGTCTTTTCCCCGGAGGTGACCGTCGCGGTAGAGGTCGGGGCCGCGGTTGCCGCCGCCGCGGTCGTACCCGCTTCGGCCAGGCGGCGTTCGATGATCGACTTCGAGCGTTCCTCCTGGATCACCAATCGCTCTTTATTGATGAGGATCGCGCTCTTTCCCGTGAGTTTCTTGATCAGTGCGGCGATGCCACGCGCGATGAGGCCGCCGCCGATGACGCCGATGGCGAGCATCGGGAAGCCCATTCCGGCCATGAGGAGGCCGCCGCCGACTGCGCCAAGCACGGTCGCGACGTTGGCGAAACTGGATGTGGCCCATCCCATGAGTTTCTTGGCGACGATGAATCCGCCGACCCCGCCGGCAACCATGCCGATCGGACCGCCGCCCACGGCCATGCCAAGCACCGCGCCCATGGCGGCTCCGGCCAGGCTGTCCGCCGTGACGACGACGCCTTTCAGGACCTTTCCGACGCTGTCCAGGAAACCGGCGTCGGCGCGCTGGGGAACGGCCGCCCAGAGGGAAAAGACCATCGAAAGAACCAGGAGAATCGAGACCTCCTGACGCCTGCGATACGTGATGTTCATGATCATAGAACGTTCCTCCTGCATGAAGAAGGGCTTATGGTGCGTACGAGACTATTTCATTATACGTACCGCCCCCGGGGGTGCGGAAGGTACCCTCGGAAACGCCTGTGGCCGGTCACTTCCCGGGCCGGTCAGAACCTGATGTGCTCTGGGATGCAGGGGTGCGGTGGAGAAGAAACGCTTCGACTTCGGCGAGGCGCTGGGTGATAAGAGGAGTGACGAGCCCTGCATTGAACCTGGAAATATCCAGTTCGATGCCCCCGTCGGCCAGGCCGAGCGTCAGGACCCCGCCCTTGAACCGGTTTTCGAGAACCGCCCTGACGGCTGTGTCCAGGGCGACGTCGAGGCGTTTCACCATGCTGGCGGCGACTTTCCCAGGGGCAAGGCCAGATTGATCGCCGTCGACGCCGATAACCAGGAACGACGAGCGGCGAGAGGCTTCGATCAGGCCCAGTCCGGTGCGGCCGGCGGCATGGTAGACAAAGTCGGCGCCTTCGGCCGCCAGCTTCAGGCCGAGCTTCTTCCCTGTTTCGGGAGAGTTGAACGCTTCTGGAGTGTCACCGGCATACTCGATGAGCAGTTTTGCCTGGGGATTCACGAACGCGATGCCGTTGCGGAAGCCTTTTTCGAACGCCGAAATCACGGGAGATACCATGCCGCCGAGGAATCCGATGTTCTGGGTTTTCGTCAGGAGGCCCGCGAACGCTCCAGCGTAGAAGGAGCCTTCTTCTTCGTTGAACAGCACCGACATGACGTTGGGAAGCTCGACAACGGAGTCGAGCAGAACAAACGGCACGTCGGGGTATTTCGAGGCAACCCGGCGAACCGCTTCGTTGGCGAAGATTCCGATCGCCGCGACCAGGCTCGCCCGCCGGGCTGCGAGGAATTCGAGGCCGCTTTCGATGGCCGCCACGTCACCCGGTTCGACCACGTCGACGATACAGCCGGGCAGTTGCCGGAGCTTCTGAATTCCAGCATACGCTGCGTCGTTGAAGGCGTGATCGCCGAGCCCGCCGACGGACAGGACGATGCCTACCCGCACCGTTTTCGCAGGCGTCCGGGAAGCGGTTTCCGCAAGCGCGTTCAGCGAGCAGGCGAACAGGAAAAGAGAGCATATCAGAAGCCGAGTCACAAGCCGCATGATGATTCCTCCGGGCAAGGTGTTACCTGCAATGATTCTAGGACTGGGAAGCCGTTTCCTGGGGAGGAGCCGTAATCGGGCGCACCTCGAGGATCCCGAGCTGTTTCAGGACCTGCTGGAGCGACCAGAGCACGCGCTCGTCGTATTTTCCGCGCCGGCCCGACATCTCGACGATCGATTCGCGATACGTGCGTTCGGCGGCATAGGGCCGGTAATGCGTCATGGCATCGAAGGCGTCGGCAACCGAAACGATAAGGCCGGCGAGCGGGATGTCGGGATCGCGGAGACCGCGCGGGTAGCCGGATCCGTCGGGGGACTCGTGGTGCGACAGCACGGCATCGGCGACCCGGTCGAAGCCGGGAATCTCGCGAATCATCGCGGAGCCGACCATCGCATGAGACTCGACCTGGCGGCGCTCAGCCGCGGAAAGCGGTCGCCGCTCTTCCAGAAGCGCCGCTGGAATCGAGACTTTGCCGATGTCATGAAGCAAGCCGGCCAGCTCGAGATCGACGAGTTCGCGCTGGGAGAGACCCATGTTCCGGCCGATCGCGACGCAGTAGTTGCGGACGCGGTCCCAGTGGCCGAACTCCTCGATGGCCCTGTTTTCGAGAACTTTCAGGAACAGCCCGAGCAGGGATTCGAGCCTGACGAACTCGCCGAGCAGGCTCAGGGCTGACTCAGCCTCTTTCGGCTGCTGCCAACCGGAGAGCGCGGCTTCCGTTCCCTCGACGACCCGAAAGCTGATCAGCCAGGTCATGCCGGCGGCCGAAACGGGCTTCCACCAGCGGCCGGCGAAATGCATGCCCGCATGGGCCGTCGACAGTTCGTCGGGCAGTTCGGTCGGAGGAAGCGAGCCCCGGCCATCGTGACCACGCCAGGTGCGGCCCCAGGGGAACCAGACCTGGACTTCCCCGCCGACACCGGCGATCGCCGCAGTCAGCTGCGCCAGCACGGTTTTCCAGACTTCAGAGATCGAGCTGAGTTCGAGTGGTTTCATCGTTGCGCCCTCCCAGGTTGATACCGCATGCAAGCCCCTGGCATTTCGAAAAAGCATAACGCGCCCCGTCCCCTCAAGGCAACTTCTTCCAACCCTATCGATTCCTGCAGAATGATAACCATCCGTTCGCCCTGAGCTTGTCGAAGCCTGTCCTGCCGCCTTCATCGCATCCACTGTCATTCACGTTCTTTCTCGTGAACCCAGGCAGGAAGTGATGCACTTTCCCTGATGCAGCAGCCCGCACCTCATACCGCCGAGGCCGATTTATGCTATGCTGGGGGACAGGATATTTCATTCACTTCGAATCGAACAATTGCAGGAGATGGCCTTGAATACGAGAACTACGGCATACATCATCACCACGCTCGTTTTATGGGGGCTTATTCCGATATTTGACAAATTGGCTCTGGACGCGAAGAAGATCCCCCCATTTATTGGAATCGGCATTCGCGTTTCGGTCGCCGTTCTCGCCCTTTTGCCACTTCTGTATGCCGCACCCCATCTAAGGGAAGGCTGGAACAGTCTCGGCATGAGGCAGATCCTGGGATTCGCGGCCAGCGGAATTATATCACTAGTTATAGCACAGTATTTCTATTACGAAGCCCTCAGGGACAGTCAGGTCTCGAAACTGTTTCCGCTGCTGTTCGGCGGCGCGCCAGTCGTCTCGATATTCCTGGGCTGGCTCGTCCTCGGCGAAAAGATCTCGGGCATGACCGCGGCCGGCGGTGTCCTGATAACGCTCGGCAGCGTCCTGCTGCTCCTCTGAGCGGGCCTCGAGA
>MWAR01000442.1 GCA_002068715.1 bacterium ADurb.Bin374 | reverse complement strand
GCGCAGCCGAGCCGTTCGGAAGCCTGCTTCACCGACCCGCGATACTGGGCATTGATCTCGAACGCCTCCCATTCGCCGGCCCCGGCAATCGTATTTTGCATGATACATAACAGGCAGATCAGAGGGGCAATTCGCGCCATCAGCCTCCGTGAACACCGCGCCCCGGCATTCCGTTCCTTGCCATTTGTTATGTTCCCCGTCATTCGGGACCTCCCCGGCCGGCCGATGTTCGAAGCGGCGTCATCAGGCCGGTCATACCGACAAATTACCACCGGCAGGCTGGAAAATACACCATGCTTCGGATATAGTGATCGCATGCTGGAACCCGTCCGATCTATTCTTCATACGCTTCCCGAAGGCGCGAACGGCGTTCGCCGGGGCTTGTCGCTGATCGAAATGATCATTGTCGTGTCGGTCATCTCGATTCTCGCCCTGATGGCCCTTCCGACCGTCGAACTGTTCGACATGAAGACCCGGGAACGGATGCTCCGAGACCGCCTGTATGACATGCGCCTCGCGATCGACCACTACAGGAATGCCAGGATGGACAACCTGCCACCGCCATCTGTTGCGTCGCTTCTCAATGTTATTCCTGAATATGAAACAAGATCACGCGCAACAGAAGGCCCCTTCCTGACTCTTGGCCAGACCTCGAATCCCTTTACGCCAAACGATGACCTTTTCATATGGGAACTTCGGTTTGTTCCGGAACCCGCAATCGGAACCTGGATCCCGGTCATCAAAGATATGGCATTTGATTGTTCAGGTTCTCGATTGTTTGATGTCCGATACCCTGAAGATCCAAACACGGTGGCTTCGCATCTTGCCTATTTAAAAACAGGATTCGACGGCACTCTGTTCAAAGACTGGTAGTCCAGAAGGGAAATACAACATGAATATTATATACATTCAATTATATATTCGTTTTAAGCTCTGTCGTTTTGTTCGTTCCGGATTTTCGCTCATGGAACTCCTAATCGTCGTCGGCGTCATGGCGGCGCTCGTTGCCCTTGCGATGCCTTTCTATACCGATTATGTCGCCCAGAGCGAAGTTGCCGTGATGAAGACGAATCTCAAAGCACTCCGGAAGGCTCTGATGGAGTATCGCACCGATAAAGGGAGATACCCGTACACCGCCGAAGTCGGCGTTCTCGCAACGACGACGTTCGGCAAAGGATATCTTCTGGATTTTCCGAAAGATCCGATGAAAGAACACCAGTCTATCGCAACATGGGGCTACCAGTATCAGGCCGGCTGGACGGATTACAAGCTCGATTCTGCATACGACGGCGTCGTATACGAGTGAGTCACGTCCTGAACTCGGCGACTCGCGGAAGAAACGTCCTGGGAAGATCCGCGCGAAGCTGAACCGCCCCTTCCTTCCATTCTTCGCTGAGAATACGGCCCAGGAGCCTGATGTCCTTCAGTATCTGCGCATTCGAAGGCACCATGAGATCGACCGTTTCGAACGACGCGCGCATTTTTTCCTCCATCGCCCGCCGGAGCTCATCGAGATTTTCGCCGGTGCGAGCCGACAGGAAGATCGCGCCGGGGAACATCGCGGAAAGTGCTTCGCGGTTGTGGGGCACGCCGCGGTCGATTTTGTTGAACACGATGATCCGGTCGGGGTCTTCGAGCTCCATCTCCTGAAGCACCCGCTCGACGGCGGCCAGGTATTCGCGTGCCTGGATGTTCGACACATCGCAGACGTGGATCAGAACCTGTGAATGCCGGACACTCTCGAGCGTGGCGCGGAATGCCTGCACGAGCCCGTGCGGGAGTTTTCTGATGAATCCGACCGTGTCGGAGAGGATTCCCCGGAGGCCGCCGGCGAGTTCGACGCGGCGCGCCGTGGGATCGAGCGTCGTGAACAATCCGTCGCAGACCCGGACGGCCGACCCGCTCAGGGCGTTGAGGAGGGTCGATTTCCCGGCGTTCGTGTAGCCGACCAGCGCGAACAGGGGTGCATACCGGTCGGTGCGCTTGCGGCGCTGGAGATCGCGATCCTGCACGACCTTGTCGAGCTCGTCGTTCAGACGTTTGAGACGCATTTTCAGGACACGCCGGTCGGTCTCGATCTTGGTCTCACCCGGGCCTTTCAGACCGATGCCCCCTCGCTGTCTCGACATCCCTTTGTATCCGCCTGCCAGCCGGAGAAGCGAATACTGGACGGCAGCGAGTTCGACCTGGAGTTTTCCCTCGCGCGTCGATGCGTGATCGGAAAATATATTCAATATTATTCCCGTTCGGTCGAGGACCTCACAACCGATGCCTTCCTCGAGGCGTCGCGTCTGGAGCGAGGTCAGCTCGTCATCCGCCACGACCTGGATGGCACCGGTCGTTTCGATGAGATCGGCAACCTCCTTCATTTTTCCCGTTCCCAGATAGCTCGAGCGGTCGTAACGCTGCCTCTTCTGGACGACGGAACCGACGACGGTGCCCCCCGCCGTCTTCACAAGCTCCGCAAGTTCGGCGAGAGAGTCCTCGATTTCCGCGTCGGATTGTTCCGGAAGCTGGACCGCGATGGCGATGATGCCGGGTTTTTCGGGTTTTGTCGCGTGGGTGGGACTCATCTGATGGTTCTCCTGGCGCCGCAGCGAGCGCAGAAACGGCCGCGGGAATCGAGCGGAAGCGCTCCGCAGGCGTGACAGGGCGAATCGCATCCGCTTTCGGCCCTGTCGAGAACGAGAACGCGCATCCATCCCTCGCGAAGAAGGGAGATGCCGAACACGAGCATGGCGGCGAGCATCGGAACGGTCGTCGACACCGTTGTCCGCATCGCGATCATGTTGAAGCCTCCGTGAAGGACCGCCGAGATCAGCAGGCCGGCCAGGAACACACCGTATCCGCGCCACGTCACCGCCCGCTCGCCCTCCTTCTGCTGTCGGCAAAGCGCCATCGCGGCGGCCCAACCAGCAATTCCGGAGAACAGGACATGACCGGTCGTGCTGAGAGAAACTCTGGCGAACAGAATGTCGGTCCCGTACATTGAAATATAGTCCATACTTTCCATAGCCGCGAAACCGAGGCCGGCGGCGAGGGCGGCGAGAAAAACGGCGGTC
>MWAR01000441.1 GCA_002068715.1 bacterium ADurb.Bin374 | reverse complement strand
GATCACGCTTTTGGCCTTGTGCGAAACGATATGCGTGATGAACGTGGAGAGTGTCGTCGATTTTCCCGCGCCGGTGGAGCCCGTCACGAGGATGAGGCCGAACGGGCGCTCGATCATCGCGCGGGCCGCTTTCGGCAACCCGATGTCGTCGAAGTTCAGCTGGAGGAAGGGGATGACGCGAAACACGGCGCTGCCTCCATTGTAATCGAAGAACAGGTTCACCCGGAACCGGGCATTGGCAAAGCTGTAGCCGAGATCGAGTTTGCGGTGCTCGATGAACTTCGTGAGCTGGTAATCGTCGAGAATCGCTTCCAGCATGTTTTCGTAGTCCGCATGATCGATCTCTTTCATCTTCAGCGGCAGCATGCTGCCGTCGATGCGGAGAATCGGGGGGTATCCGACCTTGAAATGAAGATCGGATGCGCCGCGTTCAGTGCACATTTTCAGCAATTCGAAGATCATTCACGGATCCTCCACTGAGATATACCGACAAGCTCGACAATCATACACTGCCCCCTCTCAAGTTCCAACATTATTTGGCGAATCAGTATGGCAATGAGCGAAACCTTCATGGTATGATCGCCCGGGAAAATGATCGAACTGCAGAACGTCACGAAAATCTATCCGAACGGCGTCAGGGCTCTGAACAACGTCTCCCTGTCGGTGCCGCGCGGCGATTTCGTGTTTCTCGTGGGCCCGAGCGGCGCCGGCAAAAGCACGTTTTTGCGCCTGCTGTTCCGCGAGGAACTCCCGACCGAAGGGCATCTGGTCATCGACGGCAAAGACATCTCCGACATGCCCGAATCGCGCGTCCCGTTTCTCCGGCGCAACATGGGCATCGTGCTCCAGGATTTCCAGCTCCTCCAGCGCCGCACCGTCTCGGAAAACGTCGCTTTCGGCCTCCGCGTTCTCGGCACGCCCGACAACATCATCCAGGCGCGCGTCCAGGAGGCGCTCGAGCAGGTCGGCCTCTCGCACAAGCGGCGCATGTTCCCCGACGAACTTTCCGGCGGCGAGCAGCAGCGCGTCTGCATCGCGCGCGCCCTCGTCAACAATCCGCTGATCCTCATCACCGACGAACCGACGGGCAACCTCGACCCGATGATCTCCTACGAGATCATGCAGCTGTTTCTCGAAATCAATACCCGCGGCACGACGATCATCATGGCGACCCACAATCACAACCTCGTGAACAAGCTGAGAAAGCGCGTCGTAGCGCTGGTCGAGGGGCGCATCGTCAAAGACGAACCGGGAGGCACCTATGCCTACGAATAACGTCCGCCTTTCCCGGCGGGAGCGCGCCTGATGCTCGCTTCTCTCTCGTTCTTCTTCACCGAAGCCGTCACCAGTTGCCGGCGCGCGGGCCTGATGACGTTCATCACCGTCTCGACAATCGCCGTGACGCTGCTGCTGATGGGCACCTTCCTCCTCGCCGCCACGACCACCGAGGGTTTCCTGCACCGACTCCAGCAGGAGTCGCTGGTCACGGCTTTTCTCGCCCCTGAAGCATCTCACGGCGACGTCAACGCCCTCAAGCTCCGCCTGGCGGAGTTCGAAGAGATCGAGCGCGCCGAGATCGTCTGGCCGGAAGCGGCGCTTCGCGAGCTGTTTTCCGACGCATCGGACCGCGACCTTCTTCAGATCGGCCTGGCAAGCGAATCGAACCCTCTCCCGCCCACCATCCGCATCAAGATGCGGGGTAGTCACGATCTCCAGCCCTTGCTGACGAAGCTGAAAGGCCTTTCCCCCATCGAGAGCGTCAGTTACGGGGAAGACGCCTACCGTCAGTTCCAGGGCCTCTCGGAGCTGATCTGGCTCGGCAGCATGCTCGTCATCCTGCTCCTCGGTCTCGCCTCCCTGTTCATCGTCTACAATACCGTTCGCCTGACGCTCTACATGCGCAGGGAAGAAATCGTCATCATGAAGCTTGTCGGGGCCACCAACTGGTTCATCCGATGGCCGTTCGTGATCGAAGGCGTCATTCAGGGAATAGTAGGAGCTATACTTGCGTCTCTCATGCTCTTCCTGAGTTACAAGTTCATTCTTGCCCGGCTGGCCGTCCTCGTGCCGTTTTTCGCCGTCCAGGTCGGTTTCGGGTATCTGTTCAAGCTCTCCGTCAAGCTGATGATGATGGGCATCGTTCTCGGCATCTCCGGCAGCCTGCTCTCGTTGCGCGACCTCAACTCCTTCTGCCGCGAACCTTCATGAGCCGCACCACGATCGCAGCGGCCGGAATCGCACTGTTCCTGCTCTGCACGAGCGGACCGGCCCCGGCCGCCGTTACATTCTCCCCGGAGCGCGTCGGAAAAGAGCGGAACCGGATCGAATCGCTGCGCACCGAACTCGACTCCGTGCGCCTCCAGATCGAGTATCTCGACGTGAAGGTCAGAGACACCCGCGGCCATGTGAGGCGTCTCGAGGAAAAAATCAGCCGGCAGCAGGCCCGCATCGCCGAGATCCAGACAAGCCTCGACTCGATCGCGAGCGAATCTGTCCGGATCACAGGACAAATCGGCGATCTCAGAAAGGCGATCGACGACGGACAGCGCCGCATGGGAGAAATACGTCAGCGATTTCGCGGCCGACTCGTTCATCTTCACCGGGTACGCCAGAGCACGCTCTTTTCGAGCATCTTTTCGGCACGCGATCTCAACGCGTTCATCAGCAGATACGAGATGGTCCACCATCTGCTTCAGGGCGACAGGGTCCTTCTGACCGAGTTGAATTCCAGGAGCGAACAACTCGAGCGTGATGCCGCCGCACTTCGGGAAAAGCAAACCAGGCTCGATGAGCTCGCGGCGCAGACGCTTAAGAACCGGGAAGCGCTCGTCGTCGAGGGAAGCTCGCTGTCCGCGATGCTCCAGACGCTTCTTCTCGAGCGAAAGGTCTTCCTCGCCCGCCAGAAGAAACTGAAGAAAAGCCTCGGCGAGCTGGAACAGGAAGTGGCAAAAATCGAGACCGAACGACAGCAGGACCCGGACTCGGTCGACCGGGCACTCGATGCGCCGTCCCCTCCGCAGCATCTCCGCAAGGGACGCGCCGCTCCACCACCCCCGCCGGGCTTTTCCGCCTCGGAGGCGGCAGCACCATCGAGCACGGGAAACGACGGAAATTCGCCGGCCAGCCGGTTCCGCTGGCCGCTCCGAAATGTCGAGGGACTCAGCTTCGAGAGTTCCGCCGGCTCCTCTCCGCCCGCTCTCGAACTGGTCGTCACGGGTGAAACGGAAGTGCTCGCCTCGGCCCGCGGCAAGGTCCAGTTCAAGGGGCCTGTCGGCCAATTCGGGAACATCGTTATCATCAGCCACAAGCAAGGATTCTCGACCGTCTACGGCCGTCTGGACGACGTTTGGGTCGGCCTGGGCGAAATCGTCGACGCCGGAGACGTGATCGGGCGGATATTCGGCATCAGGCAGAACCGTCTCCATTTCGAGATCCGTTTCGCCGGGAAGAACGCCGACCCCCTCGCCCACCTCCCGAAAATCCGCTGAACCACCCCGGAAAGCAGCAACGCACCACAGAGTCACCGAGTCACAGAGAGAAGATTGCTCCAAACTCTGTGCAACCTATCGATTTCTGCATGGCAAAAGCCAATTTGATACTCCCGTTCGTGCTGAGCCTGTCGAAGCACGAGAGGCTATCGCCTCCTTCGACAACCTCAGGGCGAACGCGTGGTTTTCACTCCGCTGGACTCGATAAAACAAGAAAAACCCGGGACACACACCCGGTTTCTTCATGATTTCATCTGCGACGTCAGCGAATGGTTCTCGAACGCGCACAGAAAATCATGCCCTCACCCTGATTCGCGCAATTCTCTTTTGCATCTCGCCCGTCGTATGGTAGACTCACTCAATCCTGTCTTTTCGACAGGGGTGTGTTGTTGCACGGAAATCGAAGGAGTCGTTCATGAATCGTTCCTCACCCCGTCACCTGATCGTGGCTGTTCCGCTCATCGCCCTGCTGGTACTCGTCTTCGCGGGCATGGCCGGCGCAACGTCGACCGATATCACCTATTTCAAATCAGTCGACCTGATACGCAAGGTGATGGAGCTCATCAAGTCCGATTACGTCGACGAGAACGTCGACGAGCAGAAGATGATCTACGGAGCGATCGAGGGCATGCTCGGCACGCTGGACGATCCGTACACGCGATTCATGGAGCCCAAGGCATTCAAGGAGATGCAGACCGAGACGCAGGGCGAGTTCGGCGGCCTCGGCATCGTCATCACCGTCAAGAACAAAGTGCTGACGGTCATTTCCCCGATCGAAGACACGCCTGCCTTCCGGGCCGGCATCAAGGCCGGTGACATGATCCTCAAGATCGACGGGAAGGACGTCGCCGACATCGCCCTCCACGACGCCGTCAAGCTCCTCCGCGGCCCCGAAGGCACGAAAGTCACGATCAACGTGATCCGGGAAGGCGACAAAGAGGCGAGAGATTTCACGCTCATCCGCGAGATCATCAAGATCCCGAGCATCAAGTTCTGGGTCATCAAGCCGAACATCGGCTACATCAGACTGACGCAGTTCATCCAGACCTCGGCCGAAGACCTCGAGAAGGCGCTCATCGCTCTCGAAAAAGAGAAGGTCTCCTCGATCATCCTCGATCTGCGCAACAATCCTGGCGGTCTGTTGACGGCTGCCGTCGAGGTCGGACGCAAATTCATCCCGAAGGGCGACATCGTCTCGATCAAGAGCCGCGACGGCGAGAAGAGCACCTACAGCTCGTTCTTCCAGTCGCACCCTCTCCTGCCCCTCGTCGTTCTGATCAACGAAGGTTCCGCTTCGGCTTCGGAAATCGTGGCCGGCGCGATCAAGGACAACAAGCGCGGCCTGCTGCTCGGCCGCAAGTCGTTCGGCAAAGGCTCCGTGCAAACGGTCATCTCCCTGAACGACGGTTCGGCGATGGCGCTGACGACAGCGCTCTACTACACGCCGTCCGGCGTCAACATCCACAAAAAAGGTATAGAGCCAGATATAGATGTCGAGCTTCCGAAGATTTCCGACACCGAGCGCGAAGAGATCGCCAAGGCCATCGAAGCCGAAGAGAAGCAGCAGAAGCTGTCCGCGCAGGCCACCCCGACGGCCGAGCTCGCCAGCGGCACTCTTCCGGCATCTTCCACCGAGGCGATCGCCACGCCCAGCGGCTTCATCGAACCCCCGGACAGCCTTTCCAAGGGCAGTATCCAGTATTACGTGATCAACCGGTACGATACGCAGCTTCAGCGGGCCGTCGACGTGCTCAAGTCGACCGAGATCTTCAGCGGCCTGAAGCAGTAAACCGGCGCGGAACATGAAGATGTCGGGAAGGCGCGGCGTCACGCTCGTCGAGATCATGGTCGCCAGCACGATCGTCGTGCTGATCGCGGCCGTGACCTTCCCTGTCTACCAGATCATCCAGCAGCGCGAGAAGGAAAACCGACTCCGCCAGATCCTCGACAACGTGCGGGGGGCCATCTACGGCTGTCCCGTCGCGATGGCCAACCGCACGTTCAACCAGGGCTACCGCGTTCACGTGCTCAACAAGCTCGCCAACGAGGTCAACAACGCCACCGAGACCCAGGAAACGCGGGATGCGGCCCTCGCCAGCGGCATCAGCTACCTGATCGACCACGGCCTCGACCTTCCCTTTTCTCCAGCCTCGCTCACCGGAAGGGCGCCGGTCGGCGTCACGTTCGACGTCGCGACCGGTACGACTGGAACGGCGACGATCACGATCGACCGTGTCTTCATCCGGACCATACCGCCACATCCCTTCGTGGGATGGTACCCCAACGCCCACTGGGAATTCGTCCCCGCCGTCTACGCCAACGCCCTGAACTCCAGCGTCTTCACGGCCGCCACGGATTCCGCAACCTGGGAGAGCCTTCAGGCAACGGGCGTGAAGAATATCGTCTCCCGCGGGGCCGGCATGGCGATCGATGGCACGAACACGGACGACTGGTGATCTGAGATGAAACGAAGCTCCGGCTTGACCCTGGTCGAAATGATGATCGTGATCATGATCATCGGCATCGTCTCCTTCGGAGCGGTTCCGTTCGCCGAAGTGGCGTTCGTCCGTCTCAAGGAGGCCGAGCTCCAGAACAACCTCCAAAAAATACGAACCGCAATATCACAATGGCGCCGCGACTGCGAAGCCGCCGTCATCCGTCAACTCGGCCAGCCGGCGATGATCGCCATTCCGGATTTTCGTCTTTACCAGCCTAGCCTTCTTGCGCTGACGCGGGCAAATGCGTTTCCCGTTTACGACGTCTCATCATCAACCCCGGTTATCACGTTTTTTTCGCGTCCCTATATCGACAGAATCGACGAAGACCCGTTCATCGGCAACCCCACCTGGCTGGAGTGGTATGCCTCCGGCACGGAGGTTTCCCTCGTCAGCAACGGCGTGATTGCGCAACCTGGCGGGATCGGTGTCTACGACGTTTCCCCGGCGACCGACACGACGATCCGCCGCGGCTTCGTGACCGCTCTCGACGGTACGAACTACGCGGACTGGTAAGACCGCACACCACAGACCAGGAGGACCCATGAGCAGGAGATTGCAGGACAAGGCCGGTTTCACACTGATAGAACTCGTCATGGTCGTACTCATCATCACGATCCTGACGGGCATCGCGATTCCATATTATGGCGATTATATCCGGGACGCCCGCCGTTCAACCCTGAAGCAGAACCTCGCGAATTTTCGCAAAGTCCT